>CAZTPJ010000017.1:0-57549 GCA_964614515.1 uncultured Phycisphaeraceae bacterium
CTGACGGACAAGGTGCATCGCATCGGCCGGACCGTCGGTCGCGTGGAGCTTGACGAGGCGGACGAATCCGAGCCTGAACGGGCTGGTGAAAAGCCGAGTAAGGCTGCATCTTGATTGAGCACCAGAGTTTATTGGTGCTGGTAGTGCAATAATCCTGATGTCGTATCAGATTTGGTCGATCGGTTCGCCATTCGGGGTTGAACCGATCGTGTCGATATGGTCGAATGGGCTTTCGGGTGGACGACGGTTCGGTCCACCCGGCAGGACAAAGGCGCAGATATGGCGATTGACCCGGCAGAACTCAAAGGTCGCAAACTCGGTCGCGTGCTGACCAAGCTCGGCGTCGTCACTCGTGAGCAAGTTCACGAGGCCCTCTCGATCCAGAAGACGCGCCAGGTTCCAATCGGGCAACTCTTGGTCGAACTCGGGTATTGCCAGGACAAGGATGTTCAGGCAGCGCTCGCGGGCCAGGCGGGCATGGCCTACCTCGATCTCGAAGACCTGGAAATTCCCCAATCGGTGCTTGACGCGATTCCTGCGGAAAACGCCCAGGCATATCAGGTTGTTCCGATCGAGTTCAACCCGGTCAACAAGCGTTTGAAGATCGCGATGAAGAGTCCGAATAACTTTCGGGCGGTGGATGATCTTCGGCTGCTGATGGGTGTGAATGTCGAGGCCGTCGTCGCGGATGAGGACGCCATCGACGAACTGCTCAAGAAGCACTATTCGCAGCATGAGTCGGTGACGGACGTGGTGTCTTCGCTGGCGGACTCGGACAAGTTCAAGGGTCTTGAAGGGCGCGGCGAATCGATCGACCTCGACGCGATCATGGGCGCCGCGTCGGACAACCAGGTCATCAAACTGCTCAACCTCGTGCTGCTCCAGGCGATCAAGGATCGCGCGTCGGACATTCACTTCGAGCCGTTCGAGGCCGAGTTCAAGATGCGCTATCGCATCGACGGCGTGCTGTATGAAATGGTTCCGCCGCCGAAGCACCTGGGCCCGGCCATCACCAGCCGTATCAAGGTCATGGCGAACCTGGACATCGCGGAACGTCGTCTGCCGCAGGACGGGCGCATCGAACTTTCCGTCGGCGGCAACCCCGTTGACCTTCGTATCGCGGTGCTGCCGACGATCCACGGCGAGTCGGTCGTGATGCGCGTGCTCGATCGCTCCAACGTGCAACTCAAACTCGATCGCATCGGCTTCCGCGATGATGACTTGGCCAAGTTCCGCGGGCTGATCAACAAACCCAACGGCATTGTCATCGTCACCGGTCCCACCGGCTCGGGCAAGACCACCACGCTCTACGCCTCGCTTGATGACCTCAACGACATCGAGACCAAGATTCTCACGGCCGAAGACCCGGTCGAATACGACATCGACGGGCTGTGCCAGTGCCAGATGAACGAGGAAGTCGGGCTGACGTTCGCGCGGGCGCTGCGAAGTTTCCTGCGTCAGGACCCGGACATCATCCTCGTCGGCGAAATCCGCGACCTTGAGACGGCCCAGATCGCGGTGCAGGCGTCGCTCACGGGCCACCTCGTGATGACGACGCTGCACACCAACGACGCGCCGAGTTCGATCATCCGTCTGCTCGATCTTGGGATGGAGAGCTTCCTGTTGACCGCGACGATCGAAGGCATCGTCGCGCAGCGCCTGGTGCGGACGATCTGCCCGCGCTGCAAGGAAGAGTACGACCCGAAGGAGGAGGAGTTGATGGAACTCAACCTCGAGCGGGAAGACATCCAGGGGCGTAAGTTCTTCCGCGGGCGCGGGTGTGAAAACTGCAACAAGAGCGGGTATCGCGGGCGCATGGCGCTGTTCGAAATTCTTCAGATGGACGATGAGATCCGCGATCTGGTCATGCACGAGGCCAGCACGAACGTGATTCGCAATCACGCGCGGCAGAAGGGCATGCGCTCCCTGCGCGAATCCGGCCTGCTGGCGATTTATGAAGGACAGACGACGATCGATGAAGTGGTTCGTGAAACGCTGATTGAGGAGTGATTCGACGCACTGGCGAGCGGCCTGTGCCACGGTGTTGGGTGGGCACGCGATTGTTGCGCGTGCCGGCAGGGCTGCGGGACGATGGGAGAGGGAGACCCGTCCCCCGGGGGAGAGGGCGCGAGGCGGCCGGGACACCGGTCGCTTCGCGTGTGAAGGTCAGACCGGCCGCATCGCGGCACGGACAGGTCGGGCCGGGTCTTGAAGGGGAACGGGGCACAGGCGAGACGCCTGTGCCGCGGCCAGGCGTGAGGGAGCGGGGGAAGTTGGTGTTGGTTTCTTGGATCGGCTGGATGAGAAGGGCTGGCGACGACGGAGACGGCAACCATGGCAACGTTCGCATATGAAGCGATGAACGCCTCGGGCAAGCCTCAAAAGGGCGTGGTCGAGGCCTCGAACCCTGACGAGGCGGCCGCGCGAATCAAGGCGCAGGGCTTCTTCCCCACGGACATCCGTGAGCAGAAGGTGAAGAAGTCCGCCGTGGCCGGGGAAGTCACGACCAAGGCCAAGAAGAAGCGCGGCACGGCGGGTTTCAGCGTGGGCAAGGTGGGTCTCAAGACGCTCACGTTGTTCACGCGGCAACTTTCAACGCTTCAGGATGCGGGTCTGCCTCTTCTGCGTTCGCTGCAGATTCTCGAAAGTCAGCAGAAGCCCGGCAAGATGAAGGGCATCCTGCAGGATGTCTGCGATGAGGTCGAAGGCGGGGCGAGTCTGTCTGAGGCGATGAGCAAGCATCCCCGTGCGTTCAATCGTTTGTTTTGCAAAATGATCGCGGCCGGCGAGATCGGCGGCGTGCTCGACGTGATCCTCCAGCGTCTGGCGGAGTTCATGGAGAAGGCCCAGCGTCTGCGTCGGCGCATTCGCGGCGCGCTGGTCTATCCGATCGCAGTCATCATCGTGGCGATGGCGATCCTGACGTTCATCATGCTGGTGATCATTCCGAGTTTCGAAGCGATCTTCATGGACTTCGGCGTGAAGTTGCCGTGGCTCACGGTGCAACTGATCAACACAAGCCGTTGGATGGCCGGCACATTGCCCGGCCAGCCGATTCCCGGCGCGTTGATCGTGGTGCCCGCGCCGATCGTGGCGTGGATTCTGTGGACGCTCATCCGCAAGACCGGTCCCGGCCGGGCGACGACGGATCGGCTGCTGCTGATCACGCCGCTGTTCGGCAAGATCGCGCGAAAGGCGACGATCGCGAAGTTCACGCGAACGCTTGGCACGCTGATCTCCGCGGGCGTGCCGATCCTCGAGGCCATCCTCATCACGCGCGACACCTCAGGCAACTACGTCTTCGAGCGGGCGCTCAATCGCGTGCATGACTCCATCCGCGAGGGCGAGAGTTTCGCCACGCCCCTGCGCGAAAGCAAGACCTGCGACCTGATCGTCGTGAACATGATCGACGTGGGCGAGGAAACGGGCGAACTCGACGCGATGCTCATGAAGATCGCGGACAACTACGACGAAGAGGTGGACGTGGCCGTCGCGGCGCTGGTGTCGATCTTCCAGCCGCTGATGGTCGTGTTCATCGGCATTATCGTCGGCACGATCGTGGTGGCGATGTTCCTGCCGCTGGTGGCGATGATCGAATCGCTCCAGAAGGGCGGCTTGTAAGGAAGGCGGTTTGCGGTCATGGTCATGTGGGCTCAAGACGTCGCGAAGGGGGCCAGGGCGAGGGAGACCTGCGGCCCGGCCGGAGGGGAGAGATGCCGCCAGACTCCGGGCGCATGCGTGTGCGTAACGACGCATCGCGCCCGGGGTCCGGGCGGCTTCACGCTGGTGGAGATTCTCTTCTCCTTCGCGGTTATCGCCGTGATCATGGGGCTGCTGATCGTCGGCCTTCGAATGGCGGCACGCGGCAGTCGGCAGATCGTCGATCAACAGGCCGTCAACTCGCTGAAGATGGGGGTTGAACAGTTCAAGCGCGACTTCGGGTTCCTGCCCCCGCTGGTCAAGGATAACCAGCCGCTCACGCAGGCCAACGGCCCGTGGTCGCCGAACATCTATCTCGAATCAGTCCCCGCGGACTACGACTTCCTCCGCGACGCTTCGCCGCCCGATCGACGCTTCAGCGTGTACTCGCTGTCGTACTACCTCGTCGGGGTGCTCGGCCAGGCCAGCGACGGTTCGCTGATCGACGGCGTGGATGGCCCCGGCTTCCGCGAACCGCGCGCTGATGGAACCTTCCGCACCACCGGCGGGCGTCGCATCGAGCCGATGTTCGAGGTCTCGCGTGGTTCGCAGGGAATCGTGGCCGTGGATCCCGTCCAGGGCCGATTCGAACTTCGCGATCGTCAGGGCAATGCGTTTCGCTATTACCGCTGGGTTCGTGGGGATGCGAATGGACAGATCAACGAACTGTCGGACCTGAACATTCCCGGCGTGCTCGGCGATCCGGAAGAGTTGACGGAACTTCGCGGGGCGGAATACGCGATTCTCGGCGCTGGCCCCAACGGCGTGTTCGGCGATCTGCCCATCGAGGGCGCCCCGTTCGTCAAGCAGCAACTGGGCATGAGGGAATCCGACGACGACGCGGTGGCCGAACGCAAGGCCCGCGAGGACAACGTGCTTGAGGTGGGCGGATGATGAACAATCAACACATCGCTCAGGCCAAGACGCGATCCACCCACGGAGCGGGCGGTGTCCCCCAAACCACCCACGGAGTGGGTGGTGTACCCGAGGCCGTTCACGGAGTGAACGGGCCACCCGGGACTCGCGCGTTCACGCTCACCGAGTTGCTCGTGGTGATCTCGATCTTTCTGCTCGTGCTGACGATTGCGGTGCCCGGGTTCAACTCGCTGATGTATACCTCGGAACAGGCGCAGGCGGAAAACGCCTTGCGCGTCGCCCTTCGCGCCGCGCGCGACACGGCGCAGCGAAGCACCAGCGGGGCCGACGCCGCGGCCGTGTTCACACACGATCCCGGCGGACGCCTGACGATCACCGCGTGCATCAAAGTCGGCGAGATTCCGGATCGCAACCGCGTCGGCGACATTGTCACGCGTGAAGTCTTCGTGCCTGCCTTCGGCATCGCGCCCGTTCAACTCCCCGGCGGATGGTTCATCGCCGGCTACACCCTGGCCAACACGATCGACGGCCCGAGCGGCGGCGGCCCCATTGTTGTTCCCGATCCACACGGCTGGTACGACAGCGAGAACTATCCCGCCGGCCAGCCCAACTGGATCCTGCCCGAGTCGGGCTATTTCAAGCGCAGCGACACGGCGTATGGCACGCAGCAACTCGCCGAGGATGGCGAGAATCGCCAGACATTCATGATCCGCTTCGAGGGCGGCTCGGGCTTTGTGGACTTCAGCAAGACCGCGCCCGCGCTGGTACTCATGCCCAGCCCCGCGACGACCTTCCGCACGCAGCAGCCCTTCAGCACCTATCGCGCCGATCAGGCGCTGCGCATGGAACAGTTCGTCGCTCGCGTGATCGCGGCCGGTTCGCTTCGCGGGCTGGGCGGGTCAGACTCGCGGCGACAGATTCTCGGCGACATCGCTTCAGACACGATCCTCGTCAAGCCCGTGCGACAGGTCTCGGTCTTCAACATGCGGCGGCTGGCCAACGGCATCACGGCCCGCGGCGTCAACCGCGTCACCGGCACGATCTACGCCGATCCCGACGCCGTCGGCGAGCCGCGCTTTGACGCCGCGCTCTTCCCCGGCAATCCGAGCAACGCGACCATCGCGGCGCGCATCAACACCTGGATGCGCGCTGAGACCGAACAGGCCGACCCGCTGATCTATGCGATCGATCGACACAACGGGTCGCTGCAACCGCTGCTTCCGCTGGAGAATGCGCCATGACGATCACCCACGCGCACACCAGGCGACGCGGCTTTTCACTGCTTGAGGTGCTCCTCGCGGTGCTGATTCTCGGTCTGGGCTTGCTTGGCGTCGCGGCCGTGCTTCCCGTCGTCGTCACGGCGCAGCGCGAGGCGGCGGACGCAACGCTTGGCGTCTCAGCGCTCAACAGCGCGAAGGCGTATGTGATGGCCCGTCCGGACCTGATTCGCATGACCAACGGCGAGCATGTCCCGCCGGGACAGCAGCCGGTGATCATCGGCCTCGGCGTGTGGATCAACAACTCGGCGTGGTCGCAGTCGCCCGAGGGTCTGTGGGAGACGCTGCAAGGCTCTGAACTCGATCGCGTCACGGGTGAGATGATCTTTGATCAGACGGGCGGATTGCGGGTGTCGATTCGCGCGGGCGATCGCCTGTGGCCGGGCGAGGGTTCGGGCGTGGCGCCGCAGTTCGTGTGGGACTTTGTGGGTCGTCGTCTTGAAGTTGGCGCATCCGAGCCGGCGCAGATGCAGATCGCGATGTTCGTGCGTCGCGTTGATCCGAACATTCGCGTGCCCCAGGAACGCACGCTTCGCGAGGTACTCACGGGCCAGGTTCCGTCGAGCGCGCGTCGCGTCGCGGTGGGCGTGTTGTCCAACACCAGCCGCCCGCAGCCGACGCTTGACGGCACGGGCGAATACGCCGTGCCCATTCTGATGGATGTTCGCTACGACGCCAACTTCCCTGATGGCTTCTTTCTCGACAGCGGCACGCCGCTGGAGCGGTCGCTCGCGGCGCAGTCCGGCCAACGCCTCGTGGACAATCTCGGCAACATCTACATCATTCGCGGCACGGATGCGCGGTACAACCCGCCGGACTATCGCGTGCTGGTTGATCCGCCCGTGCCCGCGGCTGTACGAAGCACCAACGCCGGCAACAACATTCGCAGCCGGATGATGCAGGTGGTGTTCACGCCGCAGGTTCCCGCGGCCGTGTCCGTGTTCAACGTCACCGTCGCGGACCCCGTGTTCGCGCCGACAGGCTCGGGAGCCGGGAGGACCGTGCCATGACAACGCATGTGATGGGAGTTGCGATGCACAGGCGAGACGCCCGTGCCACCGGGCGAGACGCCCGTGCCACCGGCCGGGGCTTCACGCTTGTTGAAGTGCTGGTGGCGGTGGGGGCGTTGGGCGTGATCTCGGTGGGTCTGGCGACGATCTTCGCGGTCATCGGCGACACGGTGGATCGCGGTCGCACGGTCAGTTCGCTCACAGCGCACGCGCGACTCGTCGAACGGCAGATGCGCGAGGACTTCGAACGCATGACGCGCGAGGGCTTCCTCGTCATCGCCCATCAGTACGCCAACGAAGGCGATCCCATCGCCCTGCATCCCGGTCAGCGCGCTAACTCGCAGCGCCAACGTCGCGCGGACGAGATCATGTTCTTCCGCACCGGCGACTTCGCCTCCGCTCGCGAACCGCTCTACAGCGGATTTGTCCCGCGAAGCAAGGCCGCGCGAATCTACTACGGCCACGGCGAACGCGCCTTTGAAAACCTCGCCACCCAAAGCACCTACCGCGTCCCGCGCGTGGATGACACGAATCTTGACAGCCGCATCGGCCTGGGCATCAACACCCCCGGCAACCCGAACCGCTACGCCCGCGAGTGGACGCTGCTTCGGCACACCACCGCGCTCGTCGGCCCGGCCACGACGCTCAGCGACCTGCCGCCCGGCTCCACCGGACTGGACATCAACGACAGCGACGTGCAGGTCTCGCTACAGCCCGCCGTGTCAAGTATGTTCCGCGCCATCGCGGAACTTCAACCGTGCGACTGGCCGACGGGTCCGAATCCGGTGCGCGGGCGATTCCATCCGACGTTCGCCTCGGGCATCGTCGATGTCGCCACGACCGATTTGTCAGAGATTCGCGCGTGGGTCACCACGGCCATCGGCTCGCAGCAGATGGGCGGCGGGCAAGACCCGCTCATCATCACGATCCTCACGCCCGCGGACATCGACAACTGCAACGATCTCCCGGCCGTGGGCGGCGCGGTCGTTCCGTCGATCATTCAAAAGGCGTGGATGCTCGATTCGTTCCCCTCGCGGTCGCAGGACTTCGAGATCGAGGGCACGACGCTGACGTTCCCGCCGCCATATCCGACGGTGATTCCGATTCCGAATCTTCCGCGTCGCAACGTCCCGCTGGCGCAGCGCACGCGCATTCGCTACGAGCCGGGTCCGACGGACTTCCTCGGCGCGAGCACGCCGCTGAACCCCAACGTCGCGTCGTATCGCGTCGCCGATCAGTCCATGCTCTCAGCCAACAACTTCCTTCCGCGATGCACCGAGTTCATCGTCGAGTGGTCCTTTGGCAAGGTCTACCCCATCGACCCCGGCGAGCCGGGCTATGACGCGAATCGCGCGGGACAGATGATCTGGCACGGGCGTGAACGCAGCGTCAACACGCCGAGCGGCGCTGTGCAGGTGGCGACGCGCTATGGCACGGACAATCAGTTGGTCGATCGCGTGTCGCTGGCGTATCGCCTGCGCACGCCAGGGGCCCAGGGGCTCACATACGGCTCCTATCCCGTGTCTCCGCTGCTGATTCACCGCGAGAACACAGGGCCGACGGGTCCGACGCCGCCGGTGCGAGAAAACGTGTATTCCTACTTCGGCTACACCGATCCGACGTTCGACGCGGACGATCCGGATGGGAACCCGAACACGAACGATGCGGCCGCGTCAGGGTCGATCGCGTGGGCGTGGCCCAAGTTGATTCGTGTGACGATGGCCGTCGGTCATCCGACGGACCCTGACATCGAAGAGGTTTTTGAGTTTGTGTTTGAGGCGCCGGGAAATCCGGTGCGTTAGAGACTCGGGGAGGTTCGGTGGGGCGCGCCACGGGCAGGGATGAGATCTTGTGTGCGTCGGATCATGGGTGGCGAAGTTGAGCAGGAGCTGGTCATGGCGATGAGCAAGGAAGGTCGAATTTCGGGGACGTGTCGTCGCGTGGGCGCAGCAGCGCTGCTGCGTTCCGTCGCGGGCGGTCTGTTTCGCGTGCGCCGTCGCCGCGGAACCATCATGGTGCTGATCGTCAGCGCGCTGGCGCTGATTTCGGTGTTGATCGTGGCGTATGTCGCCGTCGGACGCAGCGATCGCAGGTCCGGTGCGCAGGCCGTTCGCTCCAACATCATCGAGGATCAGATCTCGCGGATCATGGACTATCAGTTGGGCGTGATCGGGCGCGATGCCGTGGCCGTGTACAGCGATGGGTGGGAACCGTATCCGACCGGCAATGTTCGTCAGATCATCTTCCGCGATGCAACGGACTATCCGTTCACCGACCCGACGCGATTCAGCCAGCCTGAGCGCGAGGCGCTCCCGGGCGGCACCGGGCGCGAGGAGATCACGCGGTTCCGGTTCGACCCCGCCGGCACGCTGCCGTCGATGTGGCAACCCGGCGACTTCATCTATCCGTTCCGTCCGACCGATCCCTGGCTGGCGTCGAGTCGTCCGACGTGGCTCAATCCGACCCCGGGCGCGACTCCGCAGGACTGGATCAACAACGCCCGCGACTGGGAGCATATCTCCAACTTCGCGCCCGACGGCCACTTCGTCAACCTCTTCAACCTTCGCAACAACTTCCAGGCTGAGCCGGGGCAGGGCACGGTCAACGGCCAGCCGCGCATGAGCCAGAATCTCACGCTGCTCCAGGATTCCGGCGAGTCGTACAACCTCAACAACAGTCAACTGGACTACGGCGGACAGGCCAACCGCAACGTGCCCGCGCATTGGACCGGGCGTCAGCAGCGCGCGTTTCGCCCGGCCGTGGAAGTCCGCTGGCCCGTCGGCGACGGCCGCTACGTGCATTATCAATGGGCCGACGCGGACGGCGACGGCTTTGTGGATGCGCGTTGGATCGAACTCGCCGACGCGACGGTGCAGAATGATGTGCAGTGGCTTCTGCCGCGCGATGGTCAGTTCCGGTGGTTCATCGCGTCGCGGGCGATTGACCTGTCGGGCAAACTCAACGTCAACGTCGGCACCGACATGCGCATTGCGCCCGAAGAGTCCTATCGCCTCGGCGCCACGCCGTCGGACATTGATCTTCGTCGTTTGCTGTCGATGGAAGATCTCTGGCGTTCGCTGGGCCTCGATTATTCGCAGCTCGCCCAGCCCGTGGGTGCCACGGCGCAGAACTACTCCAACTATCGTTCGCCGAACTCGCTGACCATCGGGCGCACCGGGTTCGACGCTCTGCGATTTTCAATCGAGAACGTCACCGTTCCCGGTTCGATCATCAGCCTCGGCGCAGCGCCGATGGAAGCCGACGAACGCTTCAACTATTACCGGCGCACCGGCGGGTTCCTGCCGGGCGACACCGGATACTTCGGCGGCACGTCGATCACCGGGTCATCGGGACTCTTCGGCCTGATGGACCTCGCTGAGTTGCTGACGTTCCGCGGCGTCAACGATGACACCTATCGCTCCCGGCTCGAACAGGCCGTGGGCGGACGCGACTTCAACAACGCCAACCTCAGCCCCCTTCGCGACAATCGCTCGCGGGCGATTGATAGCGCCCTTGACTATGACAACAACGGCCAGGCGCGAGGCATCTCGCTCATCTGGTCCGCCGCCGATGCTCGTCAGCACCTGACCACCATCAGCGGCGCACGCCCGATTCATTCCGCGCGAATCGAATACGACGTGAGCGATCCGGACGATCTCGGCCATGCCATGGCGAATCTCGAATGGCGCAAGGAGCAGACCACGGGCCTGCCCGACGGGCGTGATCGTTTCTCGCCGCTTCGCATCGACGCCCCCGCGACGCTCGAACGTGCGACGCAGAAGCCGACGGATGAGAACGGCTCGCCCAGCCCGCAGCGCGAGCGCGATCGACGTCTCGCCATGCAGGACATCTTCCGTGGCTACGCCGATGCGCTCCTGCCCTTCTCCGGTGAGGGCGGCGCGTGGAATCCGCAGCAGTATCCCAACCTCCGAACGCTGCACTATGGGCACAGCGCCGAGTTCGCCCTGCGAACCGCCGCGCAGATGACCCTCAACATGCTCGACCTCTTCGACGGCACGGTCCTCGAATGCGTCAACAACCAGTCGCAGCGACACGCGGACAACGGCGTCACGGCCGTCACGGTTCTGTTCGATGGCGGGGATGTCGGCCGCGCGACGGTGCAGAGCGATGTTCAGCGCTTCCCGTGGTGGCATGCGCCCGATGGTTCGGGCCGGTTGGATCTTGACGAGGCCGTCGGCTCATATGACCCCGACACGCGGCAGTATGTTCAGGGCGCGACGCGTCGTCTTGCGGATTCGTCCGGCGTGACGAACCCGCCTCCGGTGGCGCTGAACATGTTCGGCATGGAGGCGCAGCCGTTCCTGACGGAAGTCGCATCGTTCGCGATGTACACCGATACGCCGCACGCCCGCGGCGGCGACATGGAGTGGACCCCAGGCCAGACGCAAGGCCCCTTCACCACACCACCCCAGCCGGGGATCGTGACCATCGATGGCTCGATGACCGCAGCCAATCCGGACTTCATCACGCAGGTCGTCGCGTTCCAGATCGCCAACCCGTTTGACGTTGACGTGCAACTCGATGTCGATGGCGCGAGCCAGTACACGATCGAGTTCGGCGGCCGCACCTATGCGATCACGGGCGTGCTGCCGAAGAAATCCAGCAAGGTCTTCTACGCGTTGAGTTTCAGCCCCGAGGTCGTGCAGCAGCGGCTCGAACGGGCCGAGCCGGCGCTTGGGCCGATCCCGCCGGGTGATCAATACGTCATCGAAGAGTGGGCCTCCGCACAGTTCACCATCGCGCCCTTTGGCAACGGTTCGGCCGTCGCGCCTGAGCGCATCACGCCCGCGCCGGAATCGACGGGCCTTCCGCAGCCCGGCGCGCCTGAGGCGCTGCTGGCCGGCACGCCCGGCTCGCTGGCCGTGCAGAATCGCGAAGCATTGCTCTGGCGCAAGATCGCCGCGCCCCTTGGGCAGTCAGAGGGCGCCCAGCATCGCGTTCTCGCCGATCGCCTGCGCGATCCGAGCGATCCCAACACGCGCCCGACGCTTGATCGTCGGCTCAGCGGCGCGAGTCACGAAGTCCTCAACACCGTCGCCGGCGTCGAACGCGAAACCAACCCCGGTTCCAACGCCTTTGACAACACCGGATACTCCATCACCCTCTGGGGCAAGATTCGACGGCCGGATGATCCCGGCGCGCCGAATCTGTCGGGCGAGACGCCCCGCGGCGCGATCCCCGCGTGGTGCATGGAACTCAAGTACGGCACCGATTCTCAACGATCGCTCAATGTGCAGGATGACGACGGTGTGAACCTCACATCACTGGCAAAGTCAGACTTCACCACGGGCGTTCCCGGTGAGGCCGTGGGCGACACCACGCTGCTGAGCCTGATCGCCACGCAGCGGAGCGGGGGCACCGACCTCGTCGATTCGATCGGGCTTGATCCGAGTCAGAAGAAGACGTTGTCCGAACCCGGCGCGACGATCCTGACCAGTTCGCAGCGCGACCAACGGGCCTTCGAAGATCTCTACGTCGAAGCCCATCTTCAGAACGGCAAGTTCCGCGTCCTCGTCGGGGCCAATCCGTGCGTGGGCCAGGTGTATACGAAGATGCGCGGCGCGGACATGCTCCTGCCGCTGGCCATCGGCCCGGTGCAGGATCCCCTCGCGGCGCAGGCCGAGAATGTCTGGACAACCTTCGGCGAATCTCTCGCCCTCGCCCTGGGCTATGACGAAACTGACGATTTCGCGGATCCGCTGCGGAATCTCTATGCCAAGACGGATCGCGGCTCGCTCCGGCTCGACGCCTATGTCCCCTTCGTGGATGAAAATGGCGACGGACGTTTCGATCCGCTCGCTGATTATCAACTCGGCAATCGACTCCCGCTGGCGATGAACGTGATGGAGATCTTCACGACCACGCCGCGCGAATACGGCTCGCTCACCCGGGCGACCGTCGGCACGATCAACATCAACACGGCCTCGGTCGACGTGCTGCGCACGCTGCCGGGCCTCAGCCCGCCGCCGACAACAGACGCCCTCGGCGAAACGCAGTGGTGGTGGCAGACCGGCGCGCACGATCAACGGTCCGACATCCCCGCAACCATCCGCGCGTATCGCGACAAGACCATCGAACGGCCCATCGGCCTCAACCTCACCGGAACCGTGGACTTCGTCGGACTCACGGGCATCCCCGGCCACCCGGACGACTTCACAGGCCGTGGTGAAAGCCAGATTTTCAACAACTCCCCCACGCGCATCGAAGGTTTGCGTGAGGATCACGGTTTCATTTCCCCGGCTGAACTGCTCGCGGTGAAGGATCGCAACTTCCCGTGGGTCTCGTCATATCCGCGAACGCATGACATGGACCGCCTCGGCGGGAACACGGTGTCCAACGCCGTGCCCGGGCGCGGCGGCGTGGATTCCATCGGCTACACCGCCACCGGCGGTCTGGGTCAAGGCGGCCCGGCCGATGACGAGATCATCAACGATCACGATGAACAGTTCGCGCTGATGAACGGCGTCCTCAGCAGCGTCTCGACACGCAGCGACTATTTCGCCGTCTGGTTCGTCGTGCATGGCTACCAGAAGTCCGACGTTGAGAACCTCACGCCGAATGATCCGCTGGTGCCCAGCATCGCTCGGCGATACTTGATGATCGTGGACCGATCGAATGTCGTGCGACTTGGCGATCGGCCGCGCGTCCTGATGGTTCGAGAGTTGCCAATGTAGCCCCGCTCGCGCCGGGCCGATCTGGGTTCGCCCTGTCGGCCCGGCGCACCTTTTTGTCCCAACCCGGGCCGGCTCCGAGTTCACCACCCCTCGGGGCCGGTCATGTTTTTGTGACGCCCAAAGAGCCGATCGCGCAAGCGATCGAACCTGTCTACCCCACCACTCCGTGGCGGGCCTCTCGCGTACCTCACCCCTCCGTGGCGAGTTCCGGTTCGTTCGAGTTGGCCGTAAGTTGACGACACTCGCTCGCGCTTCGTGCTCTGTGCCGGCCAGCGTATAGTTCACCGATCCAGGGTGTAGCTCAGCTTGGTAGAGCGTGTGGTTTGGGTCCACAAGGTCGGAGGTTCGAATCCTCTCACCCTGATTCGCGAGCGATCGCGATTCCGTGGTTATCATCGACGAAGAACTTCATGCGATGTGGACTCGTATGATCTCTTGCATGGGTGAGGCGCGAGGCATTGTGCGGCTGCGCACGCTGGGTCGGACGGCACGGTCGCTGGCCGCACGATATGGGCGTGGGCTTCGATCATCGTTGCGTCCGAATCGCCCGGGCGTGTTCGCGGAAGTGATGTCCGCCCCGGAGTTCGCAAGGGATGTTGCGGCGCACGATCTGGCCGCGATGTGGATTGGCCACGCGACGGTGCTGCTGCGCATCGGCGGGGTGACGATTCTGACGGACCCCGTGTTGTCGCAGCGGATCGGGCCGTGTGTTGGCGGGCGCACGCTCGGTATTGAGCGGCTCATGCCGCTGCCGTTTCATCCGAGCCTGATGCCGGCGCTGGACATCGTGCTGATCTCACACGCGCACTTTGACCACCTCGATCGTCCATCCCTTCAACGTCTGGTCAATCCGCGAACGACGGTCATCACCGCCCGCGGCACGCGGCGGTTGATTCCACCCGGCTTCGCCAACATCATTGAGATGGACTGGGCCGATCGCGTCAGTCTCGGCGGCGTGCAGTTTTCCGCCATCCGCCCGCGACACTGGGGCGCGCGGTCACTCTGGGATCACCATCGCGGGTGCAACAGTTATCTCATCGAGGGTGAAGGTCGGCGCATCCTCTTCGGTGGCGATACGGCCATGACGGCCGCATTCGACAACGTCGGCGGCGCGGACATCGCGGTGTTCGGCATCGGCGCGTACGAACCGTGGGAACGCGCCCACGCCACGCCCGAACAGGTCTGGACGATGGTGCAGGCCGCGGGCGCTCGTCACATCCTTCCCGTGCATCACTCCACCTTCCCGATGGGCGATGAAGCGCGCGATGAACCGATGTGGCGACTGCTCACGGCCGCGGGCACCGACGCCGGCCGTGTTCTCAAGCACGCGCCCGGCGACCTCTGGGCGGCGTGACGCAGCACGAATCGCAAGCGAATGAAGCTACCACATGGCACGCCAGCGCGTGGCATGGGCAAGCCTCCCGGCTTGCCCGTGCCTCCGCTCAAGAAGCCCGACCGTAAGGGAGGGCTTGGATGCGGAGTCCGACTTGCCGATGTCGGTGGTTTCCGGCGTCGCGAGCGACACATAACACGCCGGCGAATACGTGTGACGATGGAAACGTCGCGGAAACCTGGTGCATGTTCCCGCTGCCAAGCCCTCCCTTACGGTCGGGCTTCTTATGCAAGTCCCGACAAGAAGCCCGACCGTAAGGGAGGGCTTGGTTTCGTCGTCAGCGCACGCGCCCGAGACCCGCCACGGAGTGGCGGGCTACCCCCAAACCCGCCACGGAGTGGCGGGCCACCCAAGTCTCGCCACGGCGTGGCGGGCCACCCGGGAGGTTACAGCAGCGGCCCAAGCAACTGCGCCGCGTTCTCGACGAATCGCCGGATCCTCGGGCGTCGCGACCATTGCGCGCGGTCGACCGGGCGTGAGTCCTGCATGTACGACGTTTGCAGGAACCGGATCATGCTTGCGAAGTTTGAATCGTACACGAACAATGTCAGTTCAAAGTTCAGCCAGAAACTCCGCATGTCGAAGTTCGCCGAGCCGATCACCGCAAGTCGTCGATCGATGCTCACGGTCTTGGAGTGCAACAGCCCTTGTTCGTGTTCCATGATGCGCACGCCCGCATCGAGCAGATCCGTATAATGTGACCGGCTCGCCGCGGCCACCAGGCGTGAGTCATTCCGCGCGGGCACGACGACGGTCGTCTCGACCCCGCGCATGGCCGCGTTGATCAGCGCATCCTTGGTCGCCTCATCGGGCACGAAGTACGGTGTGGTCATGATAAGTTCCTCGCGCGCCAGATACAGCGTCGCGAGAAGGGCATGATGCAGCGTGCCCGGCCCGGCCGCGGGGCCGGAGGGAATCACATGGATCACCGACTCGCCCAGTCCTTCATCGGGAAGGTCCGGCATGAACTCCGCGAGCGACCTGATCTGCTCGTCCGTGTCGAGTTGCCAGTCGGTGAGGAAGATGGATTGCAAGGCCTGCGCGGCCGGACCTCGCATGCGAAATGACGCGTCGATCCAGGGCCCGATGCCGCGTCGCGGATCGACTTTGAACGAGAGGTCGGTGAGGTTGTGGCTGCCGGTGTAGGCGATGCGTCCGTCGATGACGCACAACTTGCGATGGTTGCGGAGATCAAGCCGCGCGAAGATCGCGCGAATGGGATTGGCCGGAAGCGCCGCCGCGAGTTTCACGCCGGTTCGTCGCATCCGCTCGGCCATGTCGCTGCCGAGGAACGCCCGGCTGCCGACATCATCCACCAACACGCGGCACGTCACGCCGCGCTGTGCCGCGCGAATCAGCGCCTCGGCGACCTGCAACGGCCTGCCCTCGGCCTGCCAGATGAAGAACAGAACGTGACAGTGATGTTCGGCCGCGTCGATGTCCGCGATCATGCGATCCAGCAGCGTGTCCGTGTCGGCGATGAGTTCGAGCGCATTGCCGCGCAGCGGCGGCAGGCCGCTGACCGATGTTCCCAGCCTCGCCAGCGGTTCATAGGGCAGGTCATGCGCGGACCAGTCGTGATGCTGGTGGCTCCACAGCGCCACCGTGCGCTCGGCGGTCTCCTTCGACAGCACCTCGACTCTGGCGGCCCGCCGTCGCCCCAGTCGATTCTCACCGACGAGCAGATATGCCACCACGCCAACCACCGGCAGAAACAACACGACGACCAGCCACGCCAACGACACCGGCACCGTGTCCCGCCGCATGATGATCCGAATCGCCAGCGCGAGACGAATCATCCAGTCAAGGGCGATGAAGATGATCGGGGCGTACGGGAAGAGGGATGGCACGGGGATATTGTGGCAGGGTCAACCGCTTGAGGCTCAACGCAAGTCCGACGCGGATTCTGGCCATACCAGTCAATGCGAAGTTGTGGGTTCACCGTCGCACGCTCGTGATTCTACCGGTTCGCCCATCTCCGAACCGTTGCGGCCCCCGCCTACGATTGGCCCATGCGAACTTTGCGGATGGGTGGAATGGGAGTCTGGGCGCTTGCGGTCTGTGCGGCCGTGGCAGTGGGGCAGCCCTCGGGCGGTCCTCCGCCGGCGAATGTGGTGCTTGACGCGGCGCGGCTTGAGACGTTGACGCAGTATCGCGAGGTCACGGGGCGGCTGCTGCCACACCGACGGGCGGTGCTTGCCGCCGAAGAGGCCGGCAAGGTCGTTTCGCTGGCCCTTGAAGAGGGCGATAAGGTGATGGCCGGGGCGGTCATCGCGGAGATTGACGATTCGGTGCAGATGTTCGTGGTCGCGCGTGAGGAGGCACAGGTTCGTTCGCGGGCGGGTGAACTGGCGGAGCGTGAGGCGGATCTGGAGTTTGCACGGCGTGAGTTGGAACGCATCGAGTTGGCGTCATCGCGGGGCAGCGCTTCGCCGCAGGAAGTTGACGATCGTCGCACGGGGGTGAAGCAGCGCGAGGCGCGAGTCGCGCAGTCCGAGGGTGATCTGGCGATGGCCGAGGCGCAGTTGGCCGAGGCGAAGCGTCGTCTCGCGCGGATGAAGATTCGCGCGCCGTTCACGGGCGTCGTGGTGCGCAAAGCGACGGAAGAGGGTGAGTGGGTCTCGGTGGGTGATCCGGTTGTTGAAGTGATCCGGCTCGATCTCCTCGATGCGCGGCTCGACGTTCCCGAGAATCTCGTTGGGATGCTGACCGCGGGTGAATCGCACGTGCGCATCTTCGTGCGGGCCGTCGGGCTTGAACTTGAAGCACCCGTGACGCGCGTCGTGCCCGACGCTGACCTTCTCTCGCGATTGTTCCCCGTTCGCGTGGACCTGCCCAATGAATCGGGGCGAATCATGCCGGGGATGACGATCACGGGCCTGGTTCCCACGACCCAGCGCGCTGAAACACTCACCATTCACAAAGATGGACTCCTCCGCGATGATGCGGGCGAGTATGTGTATTTCGACGCCGGCGGCACGGCCGCAGTTGCCCGCGTCCGACGACTGTTCGCCGTTGGCGACCGTGTGGCCGTCGAGCCGGGCAGGTTGCAGCCCGGCGCGGCCATTGTGGTACAAGGCAATGAACGCATGTTTCCCGGTCAGCCACTGACGATCCTTGGAAACAGACAAGGCGACCGTCCGCCCGGGTAGGCGAAGGGGAGATGCGCTGATCCACAGCGCACAACACACATGGACATCATCCGCTGGTCCATCACGAGACCTGTCTCCGTCACTGTCGGCGTGTTTCTCGTCGTGCTGTTCGGGTTGATCGGTCTGACGGCCATCCCGATTCAACTCACGCCAACCGTCGATCGGCCGATCATCAACATCGAGACCACCTGGCCGGGGCGCAGCCCGCAGGAAGTCGTCGATGAGATCACGCGACGTCAGGAAAAGGAACTCAAGAACGTCTCGAACCTCAAGTCGATGCGTTCGACCAGCCGCGAGGGGATGGCGGAAGTCTCGCTCGAGTTCTATATCGGTTCCAGCATCCCGCGGGCCATGCAGGAAGTCGCCGACGCCCTTCGCCGCGTACCCGATTATCCCGCCGAAGTGCAGGAGCCAACCATCCGCGCCAGCAGCGGCGAAACCGAGAATGCCATCGCGTGGATCATCATCAGCGTTGATCCCACCTGGGCCGCGGCCAACCCGCATTTCGACGTCACCACGCTCTTTACGCCCATGGATGAGGAGGTTCGACCCTTTCTCGAACGCATCGACGGCGTGGCGCAGGTGAACATCTACGGCGGGCGCGAGCGACAGGTCCATGTCATGCTCGATTCGGCCGCGCTCGCCCAGCGCGGACTCTCAGCCGCCGACGCCATCGTCGCGATGCAGCGCGAGAACCGCAATATCTCCGCAGGAACCATCGCCGAAGGCAAGCGCGACATCCGTGTTCGCGTCATCGGCCAATACGCCTCGCCCGCCGAGATCCTCGAAACCGTCATCGCCTATCGCGACGGACGCCCGGTCTACATCCGCGACGTGGGCACGGCCGAGATCGGCCATGAAAAGCAGCGCGGCTTTGTGCGTTCGCTCGGCGAGCCGTGCCTGGCGATGAACGTGATTCGCCAGAGCGGGGCGAACGTCATGACGGTGATGGAGGAGTTGCGCACGCGCCTTGAAGAAGTTCGCATGGACATCCTGCCGCGACTTGATCCCGAGGCCGGGGCGTATCTCACGCTGCGTCAGGCGTATGACGAAACGACGTACATTCAATCATCGATCGATCTCGTGTTGTCGAACTTGTGGAAGGGCGCGCTGCTGGCGGGCACGGTGCTGCTGCTGATGCTGCGATCGCTTCGGGCGACGGGCATCGTGGCCGTCGCGATTCCCATCGCGGTCATCGGCACGTTTCTCGTGATTCTCGCCGCGGGGCGCACGCTGAACGTGATTTCGCTGGCGGGGCTTGCGTTTTCGACGGGCATGGTGGTGGACAACTCGATCGTGGTGCTTGAGAACATTGTGCGACGCCGGGCGATGGGCGATGGGCCGCTGATGGCCGCGTATCGCGGCGCGCGCGAAGTCTGGGGCGCGATTCTCGCATCGACGTTGACAACGATCGCCGTGTTCATCCCCGTGCTGACGATTCAGGAAGAGGCCGGGCAGTTGTTCTTTGATCTGTCGCTGGCTCTGGCCGTGGCCGTCACGTTGTCGCTGATCGTGGCGATCACGGTGGTTCCGGCGGCCTGCCGCGTGGTGTTCGGCGTGACGGGCGATGGCAAGGACACGGGCAAGCCTCGCCCGCGGACGGCGTGGGAGGACTTGTGGGGTCTTGTGCCGCGTATCGCGAGGGTCGTTGCGACGTATGCCTCGATGGTGCACTGGCTCTGCACGGGTTGGCGTGCGTATTCGATGCGCCCGGCCGTGATCGTGCTGCTGATGGTCGTCAGTCTGGGCGGTGCGGCGCTGCTGGCCCCCCCCCTTGACTATCTTCCCGCGGGCAATCGCAACCTCGTCTTCGGTGGCTTGCTCATCCCGCCGGGCCTGAGCGTCGAGCAGCAGAAGCAGATCGCCGGCATCATCGAGACCGGCATCAAGCCCTATGCGCAGGCCGACATCACGCGCCCCGAGACCTATGTCAATCTTCCGCCCATTCCCCGCACGCCAGGCTCGAACGAGACGTTCGATCCCGTGCCCGTGGACAACTTCTTCATCGGCGCGTTTCGCGGAGGCATGTTCATCGGCGCCACCAGCCAGGACCAGCAGGTCGTCATTCCCGTTGGCAGTCTGCTCACGGCCAACATGAACAGCATTCCGGATTCCTTCGGCGGCGCGCGGCAGTCCTCAATCTTCGGGCGCGGCGTCGGCGGCGGAAACAGCGTCAACATCGAGATCTCGGGCCCCAGCATCACGCGCGTCACCGCGGCCGCGCAGATGATGTTCGGCCTCGCAGGCGCGCAGTTCGGCTTCAGCAACGTTCGCCCCGAGCCGACGAACTTCAACCTGACACAGCCCGAGATGCGCGTGCAACTTCGTGACAACGGGCGTCAACTCGGCCTTCGCACGGAGGACATCGGCCTGGCGGCGCGCGGGTTGTTTGACGGCGCCTTCGCCGGCGAATATCTCGATCAGGGCCGCAACATCGACATCCTCATCCTGCCGCCGGATGGACGACTTGATTATCGCGAGAGTCTCGCGGACATCCCTATCGCCACGCCGGCGGGGCCGATCGTGCCGCTCGCCTCCGTCGTCGATGTGGTTGAAGGTCGCGCGCCGCAGGAAATCCAGCGCATCGAGGAACTGCCCGCGATCACCCTTCGCGTCACGCCGCCGTCCGGTCAGGCCGTGGAGGATGCCCTCGCGATCGTTCGACGCGAACTCATCGCCAAGGTTGAAGAGGCGGGGATGATCGATCCGAGCATGCGTATTCGGCTCGAAGGTACGGCCGCGAGTCTCGATGAAGTCAATCGCTCGCTCTTTGGCGTCGCGCCGGTGTCGGGTGATCGCTCGCGGTGGCAGTGGGTCGTCAATGGCGCGGGCATGTTGCTCATTGGCCTGGGGCTGATCGTCGGCGTCGCGGCGACTGTGCGGTCGTTTCGTGCCCGGCGTGCGGATTTCGCCTATGGGGCCGTCGGCGCACTCATGCTTGGGATACTGCTTGGCGGAACGTTGATCGCCATCGCCGTCGCGCCGCAGTTGCTTACGGCCCGGTTCGTGTGGGCGCTACTGGTGACGTATCTGCTCATGTGTGCCTTGTTTGAGGACTTCCTGTATCCGCTGGTGATCATGTTCTCAGTGCCGCTGGCGATGGTTGGCGGCTTCGCGGCTCTGGCGATCGTGCATCACTGGACGCTGCGCAATCCCACCATCGCGCCCCAGCAACTCGACGTGCTCACGATGATCGGCTTTGTGATCCTCATCGGCACGGTCGTGAACAACGCCATCCTGCTCGTGACGCAATCGCTCAACTTCATGAACCCCAGCCGCGCGGGCGATGAGTTCGCCAACGAAGAGCCGCAGCCGCCGCTTCGCGCGATCGAGTCGGCCGTGCGCACGCGCATTCGACCCATCTTCATGACCACGCTCACCACGCTCGGCGGCGGATTGCCGCTGGTGATCTCGCCCGGGGCGGGCGCGGAGATGTATCGCGGCCTTGGGGCGGTGGTGTGCGGCGGGCTGCTCGTTTCCACCGTCTTCACGCTGCTGCTTGTGCCGCTGGTTCTGAGCCTGGTCATGGACATGCGATCCGGCCTGCGAAGCGTGCTCAATCGACGAGTTCCCACCGAGCGCGTCCCCGTCCCGTCCAAGGAATCCGAACTCGCGCCCAGCGCATAGCGACTGGCGAGCGCGATAGACTTCACGCGCGTCCGCCCACTCTCAGGAGCCACTTCGCGATGTCAACCGCTTCGTTCCCGCAGATGACGCAGCAGGATCAGCAGAACTTCCTGCAGGCCTTTCACGCCTACAACGCCGCGGACTATCCCCGCGCGATCGAAATCCTGCGGCAGATGGAGTGGACCCTCGGCGAACATCCCGACGTGCTGCACCTGCTGGGCAGTTCGCTGGCGTGGTGGGGCAGGCCCGAGGAAGGGCGCGACTATCTCAAGCGCGCGGTCGAACTCAATCCCGCCAGCGCCCAGGCCTGGGCCGATCTGGGGCATACCTACACGCTCGGCGGCCAGTTTGACGAGGCGCACAAGCATATCGATCGCGGCCTGGCCGCCCGTGCGGATCATCCCGGCGCGCTTCGTGCGAAGGTCCAGTTGCTCCAGCGCGGCGGGCGGGTGGATGAGGCGTATGCATTGCTTCAGCCGGTGATCGCGCGCGGCGCGAATCATCCCAACATCATCCTCGCCTTTGCCGAACTTTGTCGGCGCGTTGGCAAGAGCGAAGAGGGCATCGCCAAACTCAAGGAACTGATTCCGCGACAAGGCGTGCATCCATCACACAAGGCCTCCGCGTATTTTCAACTCGGCGCACTGCTCGACGCGGCCAAGGACTATGACGGCGCATGGGAAGCGTACACCCAGGGCAACCGCATCTGGCAGGGGCAGTGGGATCCATCCCAACTCACCCAGTGGGTCGATCGCATCATCGCGTCAAGCACGCGGGAGAAACTCGCCGCCCTGCCCCGCGCGACCTACACCACGCAACTGCCTGTGTTCATCGTCGGCTTCCCGCGCTCGGGCACGACCCTTGTCGAGCAGATCATCGCCGCGCATCCACAGGCCTATGGCGCGGGCGAACTCAACCTCATTCCCGTGATGACGCGCGAGAACCCGATCGAATCACTCACAACCCAGACCATCGATCGACTCGCGAAGGACTATGTCGAACGCATTACGAAGCGGGCGGGCGCGGGGGCGGTTCGCATCACCGACAAGAATCCCGGAAACTACCTCCACCTGGCCTACCTCTCGCTTGTCTTTCCCGGCGCGAAGGTCATTCACTGCACGCGCGACCCCATCGACACGTGCCTCTCGTGCTACTTCCAGGACTTCGCGCATCGACATCCCTACACGCGCGACATCGCGCATTGCGGCCAGGCCTACCGCGACTATCAACGCGCCATCGCGCACTTCACACGCACGCTCAACCTGCCCATTCTCGAAGTCAACTATGAATCCCTCGTCCGCGAACAGGAGCCGCAGACGCGACGCATCATCGAACACATCGGCCTGCCGTGGGATGCGGCCTGTCTAAAGCCCGAAGAGGCCCGGCGTGTCACGCTCACCGCAAGTTCAGACCAGGTCCAGCAGAAAGTCTATCAGACCTCCGTGCAGCGGTGGCGCAACTATGAAAAGCATCTCGCGCCGCTCACGGCCGTGCTCGGCGCGGCGTAGGCCCGCCAAGCAACACGCGTTCCAGCGCTGTTCGCGCCCATTCCGGCGTCTCCTGGCGATATCGCCGCAGGTGTCCCCCGCGCGACAGGTAATACAGCGCCGTCAACCCCGGCACGATCAAACCCACCGCCGCGACACCGCCATACACAACGACAAACGCCAGGCGTTCAAGACTCTCCATCATCGCGGCCAGTTCCGGATCGGCCACGGCCAGTTGCGACGACACCGTCGGCCCGCCGCTACTGGCGATGAGCATCCACGCCGCATACCCCATCAGCAGCAACCCAAACCCCGCCTGGTTGCACGCGAGCAGGATCGCGCCCGCGGGCGAGAGCCGCCGGAGCATCGAGCCGCCGCGAAACTCATTGAACGCCACCACCGTCAGCCCCAGCGCCATCACCAGCGCCACCACGCTGCCGGTGATGCAGAACAGGAGCGACAACCCGGCGAACACGGCCGTGGTCCACGCATTGAACTTCGCAAACGCGCACGCGCGGCGAATGGGCTTGAGGCGCTGATACGCGCGGGCCAATTCCGCAACCTGCCGCTCATCGAGCGGCCCGGCCTGAACCGTTCCCGCCAGCCCCAGCGACGGACCCGGCGATGCACTCGTCACCTTCGACACAATCGCGCTCACACAGGCAGGATCGGCTTAGTTCAGCACCGGCTTGCGGCCCTGGCCATCGCCATCGTTCCCGGCCCGACGATCGCACCGCTTGCAATCACGTTCACGGGCCGATAATCTCAAGCGTAGGTCGAATGGCCGGATCACACGCGAAAGGAGCGACCATGATTCGATGCATCGCACTGGTGATGGTGGCGCTGGTGGCCGGGTGTCAGTCCTCGCGCAGCGGAGATGCGCCAGCGCTGCTGGCCGCGGCGGACCTTCGCGGCACGATCAAGGGTCCAAGCGCGATCTACTTCACCGATGAACAATGGTCGCTGGCGACATCGGGGATGATCGAAGTGACGACGATCCCCGATGGCCGCGTGCAGATGGAGGGGTCGCCCATGCCAGGGGGGGGGATGATCGTCCGCCCCGTGCGTTGTCCGCCCGGATGTACGCCTGTGATGCGTCACGAGCGCCGCGAGGTCAAGCCCGTGCCGGGCGATGTGTCGTATACGCCGCACCCGGATGAGGTGTGGATTCCCGAGTGCCACTCTTCCCCGACTCTGAAGGAAGACCCGGGCGAGTATCATGTGCTTCCACCACGCGCGCCGCCCTGCAGAATCATCTTCCGTCGCATCACGCAGGAGCGCCCCGGCCAAGGCCTCGTGGTCATGCAATGCGAGGCCGTCAACTGCGGCGCGACGTGCCATCTCGTCGTTCGACGGCAGACCAACGGCGTGCTGCAACTCGCGTGCGAGTGTCGGTGACGCACTGCCGCGGTGGCACGGGCGTCTCGCCCGTGCACCTCACGGCCCCGGTTCAATCGGCGCCAGCGCTGTCCGCGAAATCCCCGCCAATCGACACGCTTCCTGCATCGCGACCACCGCCTGCATCGGCACATCCGCATTCGGCGCGACGGTGATGATGATGTCCGTCGATTGCTGCCCTCCGGTCATCGCGCTCAGGCGCGAGCGGGCTTCATCCATCGAACACTCGCCCGCGCCAAGCCCGGCCACGATCACCTCGTCGCCTTGCATCATCAATCGCACGCGAAACATCGCCGGCGGCAATTCAAACGCCGATGTCCGCGCGATGCTTGAATCAACCTGCGCCCCCGCCAGCGACGTCGTGAGAAACATCTTCGGTCCCACCAGCGCCACGCTCGCCATGAAAAAAATCAGCATCACGAGGATGACGTCGGCCATCGGCGTCGTGTTCGGGCCAAAGTGCATGTCCCATCGACGCGGCACATGGCGAAGGCGAATGCGCTGACTCATCGCGCCGCCTCCACGCCCACGCGGATCGACTCCGCACCCGCACGCCGACACGCCGCAACCACCGGCGACACATGCCCATACGCCAGACCCCGCTCCGCGCGAAGCAGCACCTTGGCCTCGCGCTCCACAGCCAGCCGCTGCGCCACGGCCGTCTCGACCTGCGATTCGGTCATTGTTTCACCATCGAGCAGAATCTCGATGCCCCCCCCCGCCTCGCGGACGCTGACGACGATCTCGGGGCCGGGCGTGACTTCATCGCTTCCGCCCGCGCGCGGCAGGTCGAGCGCCGGCAGCCGATCCGACGCGAGTTTCCCCACGATCAGATAGAACACAATCAGACACATCAGCACGTCAATCATCGGCGTGATGTTCACATGCCCGAAACGATGCGGCGGATGAAGCGAGCGCCGTCTCATGCCGCGCCGCCTCCGGCGGGTTCATCGTCGGCCGTGGCGGGCAATCGCTCGACCAGCCCGGCCGCAACAGACATCGCGCGATTGCAGTGCCGATCGATCACC
Organism: uncultured Phycisphaeraceae bacterium; assembly: GCA_964614515.1. Taxonomy (GTDB): domain Bacteria; phylum Planctomycetota; class Phycisphaerae; order Phycisphaerales; family UBA1924; genus CAZTPJ01. The sequence continues at coordinate 25,643 of CAZTPJ010000017.1, forward strand.
GAGCGATACAGCCCGAACACCAGCAGACACGGAATCGCCAGACACAAGCCCAGCAGCGTGTGAAACAGCGCCTTGGAGATGCCCAGCGACAAGTCGGCCGGGCCTGCCTGGCCGCCGGCCTCGCCAAGCGTCGTGAACGCGATGATCATCCCCCACACCGTGCCCGCCAGACCCACCAGCGGCCCGAGGTTCCCGATCACATTCAGCGGTTCGATGCGGCGAAACCACCGTGCGCATTCATCGGATGCGGCCAGTTCCGCGGCCTCGCGCATCGCGTCGCGCCCCTGCGCCCGCTGCGCCATCGCCGCGAAAACCACGCGAGCGACGAACGATGGATCCCGCGCGGCCTCCGATTCCAACGCATTCCACTTCTTCACCGCGATCAACTCACGCAGTCGCCGCGTCGATTCCTCCGGCATGATCCTTGACTCGCGAATGTCCATCACGCACCGCACGCAGATCGCCACACCCGCGATCGAACCCACGATCAGCACGACCGTGAACAGGTCGAATGATTGCATGAACAGCGACCACAGACTCACGAGACTTCCTCCTCATCAGAGGGGTCGATCGGGCGCGACAGCATGTACTGACCGCTGAACCACCGATGCAGATCGGCGAGTTTCGCACGCTCATCGACAAACGGCCACGTCGGCGAATCGGCCGGAACCGGACGTCCCGTCACCGGACACATGACATCAAGCGTCTGCGCCAGATTCGCGGCCCCCTCGCGCACACGCCACGTTTCGGGAAGATCAAACTCGATCCGCCGTGACGCATCGCCCGTGGGCGTGATCGTCACGCGGGCGATCACCTTGTCATCGAGCGCCCCGGCGATGCGCTCCGGCCACTCGATCACCATCGCACACTCGCCGCGCATCGCGCGGTCCCACCCAAGCGAATCCACCTCGTCCGCGCCCGACAGGCGATACGCATCGACGTGAATCAATCCCAGCCGCTCGCCGGGATAGTCGTGCATCACGACATACGTCGGACTCGCCACCAGCGCAGGATCAACGCCCAGCGCCTCCGCGACGCCGCGAACGAATGTCGTCTTCCCCGCGCCCATCGGCCCGAACAGCGCGGCCACATCTTCCGGGCGCAGCAGCGCGCCGAACCGACGGCCAACCGCGATCGTCTGCTCCGCGCTGTGCGTCTCACACGCCACGTTCATCGCGAGACTATAGGAATCCCGCCGCGCCATCGAACCATGTGCCGTGCCATCGAAGTCGCCATAGGCGACTTCGATGCTTCGCGCGATGGCGTGCCATGGACACGCCATGCACGGGCAAGCCTGAAGGCCTGCCCTCAAATAGGAAGCCCGACCGTGAGGGAGGGCTTGGCAGCGGGTGTGTGTGCCAAGCCTTTGCATCGTCTCCATCGTCACACGAAGTCGCCTTCGTGCTGCATACCGCGCGACGCCGCAAACCACCGGCCTCCACAAGCGAATCTCCGCGTCCAAGCCCTCCCTCACGGTCAGGCTTCTTACGTGCCGTGCCATCGAAGTCGTCATGGGCGACTTCGATGCGTCGCGCGATGGCGTGCCTTGGACACGCCATGCACGGGCAAGCCTGAAGGCTTGCCCATTCCACGCGCCGCGGGACTCCTCACGGTCGGGCTTGGTGCTCAGCGCTTCGCGGGCGCGCCGCCGGGCGGTACGATGATCTTCGCACGCTTTTCGCCAGACCCCGCCACGCCCGCGCGTTCGTGCCGCGCTGCGCGACGCCCATCGCTGGTGCTCTCATATCGCAGGCCGATCGTGACTTCCGGTTCGCCGTGCAACAGCCGATTGACAACCTCAACGCCCTGCATCAGCGTGTGATCGGTGTTGGAAACTTCATACTTCCACATGCCGAAACGTCCGCGCGAATAAATGCCGCGAGATTCGAGCCACGGAATCACGATCGACAGAATCTCATCGCGATCCACCGTCGGCGTGGGATAACTGTGCTCCACGCGATGCGTCCAGACGCTCACGATGTCGTCGCGCTCCCCGGGTTCCAGCAGTCCCGCGCGCTCCAGCCCCACGATCGTCGCTTCCGCGATGCCCGCCTCATCCACCGGCTTAAACGCGCTGTGGCTCGTCTCACACAACAGCGAGTAATGCCGCGAGCCATCGGGCGTCATATACGGCGAATAGTTGCTCAGATACGTCACGCGATAGAACGGACAGTTGTCCTCGGGGAAGTACATCCAGCACTTGCGACTCGGACACGGCCGACGAATACCGACGCCCACGAACAGCCCCGCCGAATGCCGCAGTCGCGCCGCGGCCTCGCGCACCTCCGCGGGCACATGCCCCGTGAGCATGTCGCCAACGAGCAGGTCCAGCGGCGCTGCCGAGATCAGCGCATCGAACGCGATGGGCGTGCCATCCATGAGCCGCGCCACGCGCCGATCCACATCGACCGATGCCACGCCGCGCCCCGTCGCGATCATCCCGCCATCTTCCACGCGCCCGATCACTTCGCCCATGCGGCGATAAAACTCGCCTGTCCCCCCGCGCAGCGGATATTTGAACCGATTGTTCGGACCCCAGCCATAGTCATCCTGCCCCAGCACGATGTTCCGCAGCGCTCGCTTCCAGTCGATCACCGCCACACGCTCGCCGATCCACGCCTTGCCGAGCAGTTCCGGCGGATGCGCCCACACTTTGAAGTTATACGGCCGCATGAACAAACGCACGATCCCTTCACCAAACACCGCGTCGATGAACTCGGCGAAGTTGGCGGCATCGGCGATGGCGTCGGTTCGACCCGCGGCCGTCTGCGCCTCGACAAGCCCGAACACGCACTCGAGCGCCTCGGCCGGCGGCAGACACCGGACGTTGTTCTGAAACGGATACGGAACCCAGCGATCAAGAATCCGAATCCACGATTCGCGATCGTTGAGCGTGAAGTCCTCGCGCATGACCGACTCGAACACACGGTCGTAGTAGTCATAATGCGAGAACATGACGTGCCCGCCGATGTCCCATGTGAATCCGGCCGCGTCCGTCACGCTGTGGGCGAGTCCCCCGACATGGGGTGATCGCTCCACACAAAGCGCTGCGGCGTGCCCGAGTTCGCGCAGTCGCCATGCGGCGCCAAGCCCCGTCGGTCCCGCGCCGAGAATCAAGATGCGTGGATCGGAACCCGGCGGAATGTCGAGGGTGGTGGGCATGGTGGGGGGCGGGATCGCGGCCCGGGCGGGCCATCGTCCTCCGCAGGTCAAGGGTAGGTCGAGAGCCGCGACCACGCGAATCGGACTACCACTCCCGATCGGGGGTGGGGTTCATCCGTCGCGCGGCGGCGTGGTCTTGGGATTTTTCTTGGCCCTGCGAATGGTTACGGGCTCCGGCCGAACGGCGACTGCCCAGTCGGCGGGGGGGGGGAGGCGTGAAGTTTGCGCCGGAGGCAGTTGGAGTTGGATGAATCGTGAATATTCGACGCTGATTGGCCGATGGTGTGTGTTGCACGACGCGCCAGGATTGCGTTGACGTGCCATGGCCTCGAAAAGAGCGAGAACTGACCACGGAGCGCATGAGCCGAGCGGCCATGGCGCGGGCGTTACATTCAAACCGGAGGCACGTCATCATGGAAGCACGCCTGAATGGGGTTTCTCACTGTGATGGTGCCGCGATGCGTTCTCGCGCGGTGAAGGATTCGTCTGAACAGCATGTCGTCGCAACGACGGTCGAGATCATCCGGGCGGCGAATCGGCTCTCGGCCGTGGCGACGCCCGATTGGTGCGATCGCGCCGCCGCGTGCCTGGCGCTGATGTCAGAAGACTGCGTGGCGGTCGTGATGTTGGTGGAAGTGAACGAATCAGGGGCGATTGCGACGATCGAGGCCGCGGGCGCCGCGGTTCGCCGCCGCAATGCGCCGTGCTCAAACGGGACACACGCCGTGTCACCGAACACCTCCACGCTGCCTTCCGAGGAACGACTCGTGTCGCGGGCGCAGCGCATGGTGAGCATTGGTTGGCAGCCACTTCCTGACGGCCTCCACATCACCGCCGCAGGACTTCTCAGCGAGCAGCCAGGCGGCATGGAGTGGCGCTCGCAGGGTGTCGGCCGGCTATGGATGGATGTCCCAACGCAATGTCCGCTCGTCGGACTAACGCCGGTGTCGCCTGCGCGATGGCTGTCGGTCAATCTTGCCCGAGCGTCTCTGCCATGGAACGCCGTACACGCGACCATTCTCGCCGCTGTGCTTCCCGTGCTGGGCGGCCGACTTCATCTTCCCGGCGATGGTGGGCAAGGCTCGCGGTGGCTCACAACCCGGGAGCAGGAAGTCCTCGAACGCCTGACGCGCGGCGAATCCGTTCGTCAGATCGCCGTCGCGCTCGGCCGAAGCCCGCATACCGTCCACGACCATATCAAGAGTCTGCACCGCAAACTCGGCGCCCGCACGCGGGGTGAACTGATCGTTCGGGCCCTGGGCCATTCAGACCCGACGCCCGCCCGGATTCACGATGAAGAGGCGAAGGTCGAGCCACTTGTCGTTCAGACGCGCATCGCCACGGCGTCGCCCGCCGCCTGACGGGCGCACCTGGCCTCGCAGACATCCACCGACACCCAACGAAAAAGCCCACGACCCTGGGGCCGTGGGCTGATGCTGTCATACCGATGCCGACTCAGGATCCAGAGCCGGGGAGGAATCGTTGGTCGGTGAGTCGGACGATCTCCGACGCGGCCGTGCCCACGGTGGTCCACGACGCGCGTCCCGTGCCGATGACGTTGTGTAACTGCGCCACGATCGGCGCGACAAACGGGGGCACCTGGTCGTCGATGCCCACGGCCAGGATTGAAATGCTGTAGTCGCTGAAGGTGGCGGGGTCGGAGTTGATCTTGGCCATGATGCTCACCAGATCCCGCACGGAAATATCCATGCGTTCGTTGGGACCAAGTTCAAAGTCGCTGGGGACGAGGTCAATGCGGTTGTTGGCCGCGCCGGCGAAGTGGAAGAAGATGTTGAGTTGCACCGACATCGTCTGCGACGAGAACGGGTTGTAGACCGAGAGCACTTCGTTCTGATTCATGTTCGCCGGATCAAGGTTGCCGCCGGCAAAGACCCACAGGCCCGAGGCCCGCGTCGTAAACGGCGTCGCCACGCGATCAACGCCAAGAGACGAGACATAGTGCGCCGTCACCGGCGTGCTGCCGCTGGTATAGGTGATCGAGAACGTCTCGCCCGAAGGCACGCCCGCCTGACGCAGGTTGAAGACGCGCCGCGATTCCGGCGGCACGATCAGATTGCCAAGCAGCGTCTGCCCGTTGGTCCGACGGAACTGGAACGACACCACCGCACCCGTCGTCGTCACGTTCTGCACGGCGATGTACGTCTCGCCGTCGTCCTCGAACTGCGCCGCGGCCAGCGCCCCGGCCGTCAGCCCGCCCCCGGCGATCCCTTGCGAACTCGCCGCGAACTGATTGAGTCCTGGCGGCGAACCGGGGACGACCTGCTGCTCATACACGCTGAGCATCACCGCGATCGGCTGCGTCGACTCGACCAGAATCCCCGTCAGCGGGTTGTTGCCCACGCCCGCGATGCTGAACACCTCAAGCCCGCCGCGACGATACGCGTCAAGCGTCGAAGTCACCTCAACCGTGCCCCCGGACGCGAGGAAAAACGTCGTCGTCACTTCCGCGTCAAGGTGGCTGCGGCTCGCCCACACGAGGAACGGCGTGCGCGCCACGTTCGGATCGGTCGGCGAAAGATCGGCCACGGCCGTGCCGCCAAACTCCCACGTCATCAGGTCCGCCGCGTCGAACTCTTCCGTATTGATGAGCGCTTCGCTCGTTCGCGCGCCAAAGTCCGTTCGCGTGATCTGCGCGCCGATGACCTGGGTCGAGCGAACCTCGAGTGCGTACGGCGTGTGCGCCCGCACCAGATCGAGCGTCGCGTCATTGAAGTCGGAAATCGTGATGCGTCGGTGCTCGTTGTTGGCGAGCGTGCCGGTGAGGATCACCGTGTCGCGATCAGCACGCTCGTAGCGCACGATGATCTGATACGACGCCGTCTCATCCGCGTGCAGGTTCACGAGGTCCAAGGTCTCGATGATCGTCGGGCCGCGGTAGCCCTCCGGCGACATGACGATGTTCGTGTAGAACGCGTCGAAGTCGCGCGGCTTAACCACGTCGATGTTGATCAGTTTGACGAGGTAACGCTCCATCATCGCCGTGGAGCGAAGTTGGCCGGGCGGGATCGCCGGCGGAACTTCCACCACCGGCACGTCGGTCAGCGCGAAGGAGAGGGGATTGGCCCCGGCCAGCGGCTGCAGCGGGGACACCGGACGCTGGTTCGCGTCCACCATCACGTCGGCGAAGACGAACCGCTGATCCGGCGGCTGCGGATTGGGGAAGTTGCGATTGGCGACGCGTCGCGCGGTGTTGAAGTTGTCTTCATTCACGCCGACCTCGCCGATGAGTCGCCCGAAGACCGTGAACAACTGCGCATCGAGGAAGTCGTTGTCCACCATGTTGACGAACCACTGGGTGGTGCCCGAGTCCGGGTCGCCCGCGCGCTGCGCCAACGCCATCGTCCACTGGAGGTTCGATCGATCCGGGTGGAACTCGTTGTCCACCGTGTCGTCGACGATCTCGCTCAGGCCGTCTTCGTTGGTGAACTTGAACCCGCCCCCCTGAATGACGAAGTTGACGGGGAGGAAGGCGTCTGGCTCATAGCGATGCACGAAGGACTCGTCGTGCATGCCTTCGCGAATCTGGCGCAGGAAGTGGTTGACTGTGTTGATCGCCGGAGGCGCGTTGTTCGGCCCGCCCGCGTCGAACAGTTCGACGTACATGTCGCCGACGTTGAACTCGAACAACACCACGGTGTTGTTCGGGTTGATGAGATCCGAAATCATGGGCAGCGGCGACCCCGCGAGAACCACGCGCGATTCCAATCGCTCCATGGATTCGGGCGCTGGCCGCCCCGCCGATGCGAAGACATTCCGCAACCGCCGAGTCATTTCCTCTAGACGAACCATCATGATCTCCTTCGGGGGGATGCCTGGGGGGCCGTTCGCGTCGTGCAGGCACCCGGCATGTACACCAAGAGTATCGTCCTCGACGCCCCGACGCAACCTCCCCCGCCAGCGACGATCGCCCGGGGACGTACACTCCCACACCTCATGGCGCCAGCGGCGAACCCCACGATCCCGACCTCGCCTGTTCACGCGGCCCAGCGCACGGTGTGGGCGGTCATCCCAACATTCGCACGGCGGCACGATGTTGTTGCTCTCCTGAGCGACCTGTCGCGGCTGGCCCTTCCCCCGGGGGTTCGCCTGCGCGCCTTGGTGATCGACAATGCCTCACCCGAGCCGCTCGATGGACTACCGAGTTCACAGGGTCCTACCGGTGTCGCGGTGACCGTGGTTCGGCTCGATCGGAACCGCGGTGGCAGCGGGGGGTTCAGCGCGGGCGTGGCGGTTGCGCTCGCCCATGTGCGTACCGCCGATGACCTGGTCTGGCTGCTCGACAGTGATGTGCGGGTCGAGCGCGAAGCGTTGACGGGGCTTGTGGCGGCGTTGGATGAGAGTCCCGACGTGGTGGCCGTAGGGTCTGCGCTGGTTGACCCTCGCACGGGGTTGATCTTTGAAGTCGGTGGGCGGATCGATCGGCGAACCGGCGAGTTGCGGCAGTTCACGCTGTCGGATCTTCCGTGGAATGGGCTGCGCCCGCGGCGGGTGGAATATGTCGCGGCGTGCAGCGTCCTGGTGCGTCGTCGCGCGGCGGAGGTGGCGGGCGTGATGCCCGATGTGTTTCTCAGCGGCGATGACGCCATGTGGTGTCTGCGCCTGGCGCGGGCGACGGGGGGGAAAATCGCGTGCGCCCCGGCCTCTCGGGCGCATCACCCGCATCCGGATCGCATGCGCACCATCGCACGCTATTACGCCGCGCGAAACGCGATGGCCGTGCTCGATGAAGCCGACTGCGGGCGTCGCGCTCGGTTCATTCGCGCGATGCGTGAGACGCTGCGGGCGGTGGGGCAGTCGATGGTGGCCCGCGATGATTTCTCGGCCATGCACCTCGCGGGCCTGCGCGATGCGCTTGAGGGGCGAGTGAGCGGCGCGGCCGAGCGGCACAGCATCGCGTTCGAGCCGTGGCAACCGCTCGATTCGCTCGGCGATGCGCTGGCCGCTCTCGAGGCCGGGCGACGGCCGTTGTCGTGCGTTGTCTGCATTGAACCGACGCTGCGCGAACGCATCGAACCTGCGCTGTCGCGCCTGCAAACGCCGCCGCGGATCGATGTTCGCCGTGAAGACTCGATGGCGGTGCGCCCGTGGCTTGCGATGTTGCGAACGCTGCTGGGCGGGGCCACGGATATCGCGATCGTCTCAGCGCGGGGTCGCTCGGCCGATTGGCGCAGCGCCCGCACGATCGTGAGCGTGTGCGAAGCGGGATTCGTCGTGCGCGGCGTCACACGCGTCGGGCGAGCATGGTCCGCGGGTCTGACGCTGGCGCGCGGCGCGACGCTCGCGTGTGGTCTGGGAGTTCGCGGGCGGGCCATCATGCCGCCGACGCCAACGCTGACAGAACCTCTCAACTGGGTGCGAAGCGTCGCGGGTGTTCGACTCGTCGCGCCGACGCCGATCGCGCCGTCGCTGTCGATCGTCATCGTCAGTTTCAATCGTCGCGTGGCGCTGCATCGCACGCTCGCCGGTCTGGAACGTGACGCTGTGGCGGCCGGGGCCGAGATCATCGTCGTCGACAACGCCTCGGGCGATGGCTCGGCGGATCTGGTCCGCTCGCTGTTTCCGCGCGTGCGCATCATCGAGTCGCGCGAGAACACAGGCATCGCCGCGTTCAACACCGGCGCTCAGGCGGCCACGGGGGATGTGCTGCTCATCCTCGATGACGATGCCCTGCCGGCGCACGGTGTACTGGCGCAGGCGATGGACCTGCTCTCGCGCCGCGCGGACATCGCCGGCGTGGCGCTGCACCCGCGCAACACGGCCACGCACGAAAGCGAATGGCCCTTCGCCGAGCAGTTCGGGGGGGGGATCGAGTTCTGGCCGGTGATGGGGTGCGGGAATCTCGTGCGTCGCGACGCGTGGCTTCGGGCGGGGGGATACACGCGCGAGTACTTTCTGTATCGAAATGACGTGGACTTCGCCCTGACGCTGCTGGGCCTGGGGATGCGAGTCTATTTCGACCCCGCGTGGGAAGTGTCGCACGACACCATCATCACCCGTCGCAAGAGCATGCGCTGGTGCGAACTCGCCACGCGAAACTGGGTGTGGATGTGCCGAAGACACGGACGCGGAGCAGGGGGGGGGATCGCCGCCATCGCGGGTTGGGCCTGGGCGCATCGCCTCGCGGCACTCTCGATCACACGCCACGCGAGCGTACTCAAAGGCGCATACCACGGCCTGACACGACGCCCACCATCACCGCCCGATGGCCTCAAACGCGACGGCCGGGCGCTGGCCGCACTGATGCGCGTGCGCTTCACGAAGTGACCGAGCGTGTGGCATGGGCAAGCCTTCAGGCTTGCCCGTGCCACGCGATCGCAGGCAGCATCGAAGTCGCCTCTGGCGACTTCAATGGCACGATCAGCGCAAGAAGCCCGACCGTCAGGGAGGGCTCGGCAGCGGGGACACGCGAAACGATGACCGAACGTCTCCGTCGTCACCCACAGGCGCTGGCGCGCCATCTGTGACGCCGCGAACCCACGGCGTGCTATAGCCTGACGCCGCTCCCAAGCCCTCCCTGACGGTCGGGCTACTTATTAGAACATGCGCAACTGGTCGTGCTCGACAACTTCGCCCGTGACGGGGTGTTCGACGTCAATGCGATAGTCGCCGGTGTAGCAGGCCGTGCAATAGTGACTGCTCGGGCGGTTGACGCTTGCGAGCAGGCCCTCGATCGAGAGGTAGTGCAGCGAATCGACGCCGAGGTACGCGCGTATTTCCTCGACACTGCGTCCGGCCGCGATGAGTTGGCTCGGCTCGGCGAAGTCGATGCCGAAAAAGCACGGATGCTTGATCGGCGGGCAACTGATGCGCAGGTGAATCTCCTTCGCCCCGGCCGCACGCAACTGATCCATCTTCGCCCGCGTGGTCGTGCCGCGAACAATCGAGTCATCAACGACGACAAGACGCTTGCCGCGCACGACATCGGAGACGATGTTGAGTTTGAGGCGCACGGCCGCGTTTCGCTCATCCTGCGTGGGTTTGATGAACGTCCGCCCGACATAGCGATTGGGCACGATGCCCTCGCGATAGGCGATGCCCGATGCGCGGGCGTATCCGTTGGCTGCGGAACGCCCCGAGTCCGGCATGGGCACGACGTAATCCGCCTCGACGGGCGCTTCGCGCGCCAGCGCTGCGCCGAGCGCCTCGCGAACTTCAAGGACATTCTGCCCGAAGATCTGGCTCGCCGGATTCGCGAAGTAGACGTGCTCAAAAATGCAGTACGCGGGCTGCTCGGCGGCATCCGCAAAGTAGCGCGAGGACAGGCCGCGATCGTCGATCGTCACGATCTCGCCCGGCTCGACCTCGCGGATCAACTCCGCTTCGATCACATCGAGCGCGACGGTCTCGCTGGCGACGACGTAATGCCCATCGGCGAGTCGTCCGATGACCAACGGCCGCCATCCCCACGGATCGCGCGCCGCCTCGATCCGATCCGGAAAGAGAAAGAGCAGGCTGAACGCGCCCTGAAGCCTTCGCAGCGTCCCGGCCAGCGGGTCGGCCGAATGCTGCTGCTCGGGCGCGGCGAGCAGGTGGATGATGACTTCGGTGTCGCTGGTGGTGTGAAAGAGATGGCCGGCTTCTTCAAAGTGACGTCGCAAAGCACGCGCGTTGACGAGATTGCCGTTGTGCGCCACGCCCACCTGGCCGCCGATGTACGACTCGATCAACGGCTGCACGTTGCACGCGAGCGAACCCCCGGCCGTGGAATACCGATTGTGCCCGATCGCCCCGCGAATCGGATGTCGCTGGAGGTCGGCGATGACGGCCGGCGTGAGAACTTCGGGAATCAATCCCATGCCGACACGGCCGAACAGGCGTCGGCCGTCAGAAACGGCGATGCCCGCGGATTCCTGCCCGCGATGCTGCTGGGCGTAGAGCGCGAGATAGGTCTGCCGCACACCGGCGGGATGGCCCCACACGCCAAAGACGCCGCACTTTTCCTTCGCCTCATGCGGCGCACGAACCGAAGCGCCAGCGAGTGTTCCCGCCGGGTGGCCCGCTCGCTCCGCGGGCAAAGTCGGAGGACTGCGGAACTCGCCTCGGAGCGGCGATGTACTCGAGAACTCGCCACGGAGTGGCGAGGTACCCATAGACCTGCCACGAAGTGGCGAGCCTGTCGGCAGCACCGGCAGCGGGATGTTGCGGCGTTGTGGCATCAGGGCGCGACGAGCGGTATCAGAGCGCGACGAATCGCGTGAGGGCGCGGGAGACGGACCGTTCAATAGTAGACGCATGCGCCCATGCGAAAGGTCCAGCGCTGGAGATGCATCGCGCTCTCCCGACGCGGCGATCTACGCCACGGCCTCATCGTCGGCGTCATCGTCAATCGTCTGCGGCTCAGCGCTGGCGAGGCGTTCGTTGATCGCCCCGCACGTCGGGCAAATCACACCGTACACCCCGGCCGGCTTGCCCGAAATATCCTCGCCGCAGTCCAGACACGTGTCCGCGCCAAGTTTGGTCGTCATCGACCCCATCGCCAGGGCGACCACGGCCACGGCCACGCCAATCACCGGCAGCAGCGGCAGCGTCGCCCACGAAACCAGCGCGAACGCGCCGATGGCCGTGCCCACGATCAGGGCAAAGGCTCGCAGGCGTAATCGGTGCATCCAGTTCATGGCGGGGACATCCTGAAGGCGGGGATTCAAGGCGCGATCCCGGCTCGGCTCCACCTTCAATTTCTTCGGCCGTCGAGACCTCACTGTACGCGAATCGGGGCGTGGCGGATGCCCATGAGTCAAATCCGCGCGGGTGCGCCCTCGCATCTGCCGCCCGGGCGTTGGTTATGGACCTGTGGCCATCAGCCACGCATCCTCCGCCCATCCCTCCGGCACAGGTTCGGGACGCTGGCAGGTTGAGGTGATGGGCTGGCTCCGGCCGGTGTCCGCCGCGATCAGAATCGCCTGCATGACATCGAGCACATGAAACGCGAGTGCGCCGTCGGCGCGATGGGGCTGGTCGAGTCGAATGCCCGCGGCCATGTCGGATAGCCCAAGCCCGCGGGCATTGTCCGCATATTGCTCGCTGAGCGGAATGTCGATCCAGGCCTTGGTCTCCGGCGTGTACAGCCGCACAGGTCCGCCGAAGCCGTTGGGATCCGGCACATGCAGCGAGCCTTCTGTGCCGTGGACCTCGATGCACGGCAAGGTGTGCGCCCAGACGTCGAACGAGGTCACGAGCGTGGCCAGTGCGCCGCCATGGAACACCAGTTGGGCCGCGATGTGCGTGGGCGTGTCAACGGTGTATGTCGTGCCAATCCGCGGCCCGGCGTTGACCGAGCGGATCGGCAGGGCCGTATTCGCCGCCGCCGTCACCGACGCCACCGGACCGAGCATGTTGATCAGCGCCGTGATGTAGTACGGCCCCATGTCAAGCAGCGGCCCGCCACCGGGCTTGAAAAAGAACTCGGGATCGGGGTGCCACAGGTCCGGGCCTCGGTGCATCATGATGGCCGTGGCGGATGTGGGCCTGCCGACGCGTCCTTCATCGACGAGTCTGCGACAGGTCTGCGGTCCGGGTCCGAGGAAGGTGTCGGGGGCGCAGGCGACGCGCAGGTCTTTCGCAGCCGCGACGTCGAGAATGCGACGAGCCTCGATAATGTCCACACCCAGCGGCTTTTCCGTGTAGATGTGCTTGCCGGCTTCCAACGAGCGCAGGGCGATTTCGGCGTGTGCGGCCGGGGGGGTCAGGCTCAAGACCGCTTCGATCGAAACATCGGCGAAGAGTTCATCGGGCGTGACGGGGCGGGCGTGGCCGTGGAGTTGGGCCGCTTCTTCCGCCCGGCTGCGAATCGTATCCGAGACGACGGCGATGTCATACGACCGGAACCGCGCCGCGTTGCGCAGATACGTCGTGACGATGTTGCCGCAGCCAATCAGACCGACGCGAAGGGGGGTGTGGGGCACGAATGCGCTCCTGAATCAGGCGAGAGTACGCGAAGTTTGCAGAGATCACGCAGAGGGCGCAGAGTGAAGAACAACCTTGTGCCAGCCTCTGTGACCTCTGCGTGATCTCGGCGAGCTCTGCGTACTCATCATGTGCAGTGTGTCAGCCCTTCGGCCCGGCCGCGCGGATTGCGTCGGTCATCTCGAACTTCGCGTCGTTCTCGCGGAACAGTTTCGCCAGTTTCTTCGCCTGCGCGTCGTAGGCGGCGCCATCCTTCCACGTCGAGCGGGGATTCAGCACGTTGTCCGGCACGCCGGGAACCGACGCGGGGATCGGCAGCCCGAAGATCGGGTCCGGCTTGCATGGAACCTTGTCGAGCGCCCCGCTGAGGATGGCCGTCACCATCGCACGCGTGTACGCGAGTTTGAATCGGTTGCCGACGCCATACGGCCCGCCCGTCCAGCCGGTGTTCAGCAGCCACACGTTCGCCTTGTGCTCGCGGATCCGATCGCTGAGCATCGCGGCATACACGGCCGGAGGACGCGGCAGAAACGGCCCGCCAAAGCACGGCGAAAAGTTCGGCACGGGTTCCGTCACGCCCGCCTCGGTCCCCGCGAGTTTGCTCGTGTATCCATTGATGAAGTAATACGCGGCCTGTTCCGGGCTGAGATGGCTCACCGGCGGAATCACGCCGAACGCATCGGCCGTGAGGAAGATCACGTTCTTCGGATGTCCGCCGACGGACGGGATGACGGCGTTGTCGATGTAGTCCACGGGGTAGGTGACGCGTGTGTTCTCGGTGTACTTGGGCGTGTCGTAGTCCGGCTCGCGCGTCATCGGATCGATCGGCGTGTTCTCGAGCACGCTGCCGAAGCGAATCGCGCTGAAGATCTGCGGCTCGCTCTCCTTCGAGAGTTTGATGCACTTGGCGTAGCACCCGCCTTCAAAGTTGAACACGCCCTGCTTGCTCCAGCCGTGCTCATCATCGCCGATCAGCGCACGCTGGGGATCCGCCGACAGCGTCGTCTTGCCCGTGCCAGACAGGCCAAAGAACAGCGCCACGTTCGATGGATCACTCTTGTCCACGTTGGCCGAGCAGTGCATCGGGAAGACGCCCACGGCCGGCATGTCATAGTTCATCGCATAGAAGATGCTCTTCTTGATTTCGCCCGCGTATTCCGTGCCGAGGATGACGACGGTCTTGCGTTCGAGCGATTGCGCGATGAGGACCGGACCCTTCACGCCCAGGCGCTGCGCCTCTTCGGTCGTGAGGCGGCGCTTGCCCGCGTTGAGGATCGTCCAGTCGTGCTTCCACTCGCGCGAGCCGCCCGCGGCCGGGGAGCCCTGGCGGATGAACAGCGTGCTGGCGAACAACGCGTGCCACGCCTGCTCGGTGACGACGCGCACGCCGAGGCGATACTTCGGATCCGCCCCCGCGAACCCTTCAAACACATACACACCGGGACGCGAGTTCAGATGCTCCGTCGCGATGGCAAACGCCTCGTCAAACGCGGCCGGACTGATCGCCTGATTGACCTTGCCCCACCAGACGTTGCCGTGGATGGCCGGGGTGTCTTCGAGGAACTTGTCGTTGGGCGACCGGCCCGTGCGGTCCCCGGTCATGCAGACCAGGGCGCCATTGGACGCCAGTCGGCCTTCGCCGGCCGCCAAGGCCCGCTCGACGAGTTCAGCCGGCGCGAGATTCAGACTGGCCCGCTTGGGTGAAACGTCGATTGCGGGTTTCTGTGTGACTTGCGACATCCGTGGAACCCTCCTGCCTGAATGGGGAGTGAAGGGTAGGGGGCCGCCTGAGAGGGGGCGAGGGCGTGCAAACGCCCGGCCCACCTTGCCCCTTGGTCAAATCCGCCGCGACGGGTTCTCCACCATGTTGTCCCGTCCGAGGATCAAGGTATCGGCGATCTCCACGGCCTCCGCGAATGCTTCACGCGCCGCGTCGAGGTCGTGGGCCGTGGGCAGAATACGGCCTTGCTCAAGATGCTCGATCGTGGGGATCGCGTCGCCGCAGATCAGCGTCGTGCCGCGATGGGCGGCGATGAGCAGGCCCGAGAGGCCCGGTGTGACGCCGTGGAGCGGGAACAGATCGACCCGCTCACCTTTCTCCGTGGCGATCTGGTCCGGCGCTGGGCGACAGGTGCGCAGAATCGCGACTTCATCTTCCAGCGTGCGAAGCAGGTCCGTGTCGCCCTTGTCGTGTGCCTCGCGAAGTGCGGCCGTCAGCGGCACGCCCAAGGCCTCGCGCTCGGCCTCCGAAATCCACCACGTCGCGGCGTCGAAGACGCGAATGCCGCGTCGCGCATCGGGGTGAAACGAAGTCAGGAAGACGTGGGTGATCTTCGCGGGCGTGAGGTGGGCGCGTTCGGCGAGCCGCGCGGCGATGACCTGCGCGGGCAGGCCGGGATCGACGAGGATGGCTTTGTCCGCCGCGCGGATGAGCGTGGTGGTGGCGTGGCCGGTGCGTACCGGCTCGCGCTCGCCCCAGAGCGGATGCGCTGCGAGTGTGCCCAGACTGATGACGCGAACATCCATGCCCCCGAGCGTATACAGCGCCGGGTACCTCGCCTTTGGGTGGCCTGCCGCTCCGCGGCAGGTCCGCCCGGTGGCTTGGCGCTCCGCGGCGAGTCCGGGTGGCTCGCCGCTCCGCGGCAAACCCGCTCGACTCCCCCGCGCTGCCAGTTGACTCCCCACATCGTTCGGTCTATGTTTGGTGCATGGTCGATGCCGCACGCGAGCATTCCGGCGAAGGCGAGGTTCGCGATGGCCTCACGCACGGCCAGGTCCGCGGGCGCGGCGCGGGGATCAATCCCGGCAACCGCTTCGAGTCGGTCCGCCTGCATGTCCTCGGCGAACATCTCGATGAGGAAGCACGCGAACACCCCCACGGACGCCAGGTCGCCACTGCCATCCTCGACGACCACACGCGCAGCATCATCAATCGCGTGGACAGCCCAGACCTGCCCTTCAACTGGACGGTCAACCCATATCGCGGATGCGAACACGGCTGCGTGTATTGCTACGCACGCCCGACGCACGAACTGCTCGGGTTCTCCTGCGGCCTTGACTTCGAGACGAAGATCATGGCCAAGCGCGATGCGCCGCGCCTCTTGCGCGACGCCCTGCGCCACCACAAGTGGCAGGGCGAACCGATCATGATGTCCGGCGTCACCGACCCGTATCAACCGATGGAAGAAGACCTGCGCATCACGCGCGGCTGCCTCGAAGTCTGCGCGGAACTCGGCCAGCCCGTCAGTGTCATCACCAAAAATCGACTGATGCTGCGCGACATCGACCTGCTGGCCGACCTGGCCTCGCGCGACCTGGCCCGCTGCATCGTCAGCCTCACCGCACTCGACAATCGCCTCGCCGCATCCATGGAACCGCGCGCGTCAAGCCCCACGGCCAGGCTCGAAACCATCGCCGCACTCAGCGCGGCCGGGGTTCCCGTGATCGTCATGACCGCACCGATCATCCCCGGCCTCAACGATCACGAGATCCCGCGACTGCTCCAGGCCGCCGCCGAAGCCGGGGCCGTGGGCGCGGGATACATCATGCTCCGGCTGCCGCTTCAGGTCAAAGCCATCTTTCTTGACTGGCTGTCGCGAACGCGGCCCGAGGCGGCCGGGCGCGTCGAGGCGTATCTGCGCGGCGTTCGCGATGGCGAACTCAACAACGCACAGTTCGGCACGCGCTTCCGCGGCACAGGACCACGCGCCGAGCAGATCGGCATGACCTTTGACGTCTTCAAGAGGCGCTACAAACTCGACCGCCCGTTGCCGGCGATGAAACGAGGGGAGATTCATCGGCGGCAGCGGGGGTTGTTTGATATCGACGCGAAGTAGGAGCTCGCCATCATCGGCACACGGACGCCGCAAACCCATTGCCAAAGCACAGGAAGTCGAAGATGTCGCACACATTCGGTCCGGTGCTGACGTCGCAATTGCACGCCCACGGATCGCCGGCAAGATGCAGGTTACCAAAGCACAGGAAGTCGAAGATGTCGAGCCTTCCAAATCCCGTGCAGCATTCGCAATCCAGGTACTCTACAGCGTTCATTGACGCCACGGCCGTCAGGTCTTCATAACCTGACCCGTGAACGAGTTGCAGGAATGTTCGCCCTTCCCAGAACGATGCGCCGATGACGAAGTTCAATGGGCAGATGACGCCAATGCCCACATACGGCCCTCCGTTGGGGTCAAGCGCAGCGACCTGAATCAGATCACGCGTTGAGAAGTGGACAAACTCAAAAATACGACCATCGCTCAGGAGTACGCGGTGCCCCATCGCCGTGATCCCGCGCACGTTGAGCGGGCCGTCAACGATTGAGAACGTTGCAGTCGATGGTGCAAGGCGATACAACCACTCATCGCCCGCGGGATCCGCGAGAATCGACCACACACCATCATTGAACACGCCAACGGTGGTTGATTGAATGGCACGCACGCGGTAACCTGGGGGCACGCCCTGCACGGGCTGCGAGTCGATAATCGCGGCCGTTCTCGGGTCGATCATGTGCATGCGATCGTCCGTCGTGTACGCCAGCAGTGAGCCGTGGTACACGCCGAGCGTGACGATCGAAAGGCTCGTCCCCCCGACGAAGGCGCGCTGTCCTCCCGGCACTTCGATGGCAAACAAATCGCCGGCCGCGTTGACGCCATAGGCGCTCCACTGTGCAGCGCACGGCCCTGCGGTTACCCCGATCAACATGAGCATCAAGTGCGGTTTCATCTCATTGTCTCCTTACTTGTTGCGGACATCATCACGGCTGAATACACGACACCGCGAACGCGTTCGCGAAGCAGATGAAGTCGAACACGTCGCACACGCCCGGCCCCGTGGTCGTGTCGCAGTCGCACGCGTATGGATCGCCGTTGACAAAGCGGTTGCCAAAGCACAGGAAGTCGAAGTAATCCAACACCGGAAAGAACGTCCCCGTGTCGCAATCGACATAGGTGGCCGCGTTGAGGCTCACGCCCGCGATGATGTCGTCATACCCCGTGTGATGCACGGCGTGCCAGTCCGTCTGCGGGTTCGGCCCCGTCAGGATCCAATACCCCTGACCGAACGCGACGCCTTCGATCTCGCAGGTATGCACGACGGCGTTATACGGCCCGCCGGGCGCCCACAGCGAAGTCTGATAGTGCATCTGTCCAAGACATGGATCAAGCAGATGAAGGTCGCCGTGGATGGTGATGGCCGTGCCGTGATACCCGCCGCCGACGGCCGTGACGCTCGCGAGGTTGAGACGGCCCAGGGGCGTGAGTTGTCCGGTGTTCTGGACGAGTTCATAGAGCCAGCGTTCGCCGTTGGCCATTTCGACGAGCGCGACGAGGTAGATCGTGCATGCGAGCGAGTCCGATCGCAGGCCGACGACGCGAGCGCCCGCGGGCAGGCCCCACGTGTGAACGCGCTCGACAATCGCGCCCGTGGCAGGGTGCAGGCGAATCAACTCCTGCTCCGGCGTGACGACATACAGCCTCGGCGCCATGCGCATCGGCCCCGGCCCGGCCGCGACGACATCAAGCCCCGTGCGATGGAGCAGCGTGCGCTCCCCGGTGGGGGGGTCGATGGCGTACACATCGCCGGAGGCGGTGAAGGCGATAAGCCCGATCTGAGCCGCGCACGGTGAGGTCGCAAGCAACAGACATGGAATGACGCGATGCTTCATGGTTTCTCGGGTTCCAGTCGACTCGAACGCATTGCGCGCCCGGGAGGTCACCGTTCGGGCATGCATGATTCCGCCCATGCGTTGAGATAGCAGATGTAATCGAACACGTCGCACACGCCAAGCCCGGTGGAGACATCACAATCGCAGGCATACGGATTCCGCTGGCCAAACTCATAGCCCCAGCAAAGGAAATCGAAGATGTCCAGGCCGTACCAGGTGTAGTCGCAATCCGCGTAGGCGAAGGCATTGAACATGGCGATGCCGACGAGATCCTCGTACCCTGTATGATGCACTGGAGTCCACGGCTCGGTCTGCGTGAGCGTCCAGTAGCCCGAGCCGATGGCGATACCCCAATGCTCACAGAGGGAAGTGATGCCGATGTACGGGCCGCCCGCGGGCCATAGGGTTGTCTGGTAAGTCAGCGCGAGCGTCTGGTGATTGAGTTCATAGATCTGTCCGTCGCGTGTGATGATGTGCAGGCCGTAGTACCCGCCGATTGCACCGATGTCGCTGACCGCGAATGGTCCGCCTCGCCGCGTGGCCGCGCCCGTGCTGAGGGAGACTTCGTACAGGTGTTGTTCTCCTTGCGGGGAGGTGACGATGGTGCGCACCGCGGCGAAGAGGCCGTTGTTCGAGGCCATGGCGGTGACGCGGTGTCCCGCAGGCAGGCCGGTGATCGCACGGCTGTCCACCGATCGGGCAAAGACGCGGTCGATCGTGTGGAGCCGTCCATCATTGGTCACGGCAATCAAGAGGCTGCCGGTGTCCGAAGCGGCAACGACATCGAGTCCGGTTGATCCGACAAACGTCCGCGCCCCCGTTGACCGGTCGATGTGGTGGAGATCACCGTCGCCGGTGAAGCCAAAGAGTCCCCACTGCGCTGCGCACGGCGCGGACAGGGCGGAGAGTGTGATGGATGCAAGGGCGTGTTTCATTGGGGGAACTCCATACCAGGGGTGGTTACCAGCACGATGAGGCCGACACAAAGGCGTTGTTGAAACAGAGGAAGTCGAAGATGTCGCACAGACCAGGGCCCGTGGTGACATCGCAATCGCACGCGTAGGGTTCGCCGCGATGGAACCTGTTGCCGAAGCAGAGAAAGTCAAAAATATCCAGGCGCTCCGGTCCGCCGTATCCGGAGTCGCAGTTGGCGTAGTCAGCCCGTTCAAAGTGGACCAACGCGGCGATGTCTGAATAGCCCACATGCTGCTTCACCGTCCAGGATCCTCCAGGGTTGGATGGGTCATGGATCCAGTACCCGGCGCCAATGGCGATGCCGCGTGTTTCACACGTTCCCGCGATCGCGACATAAGGCCCGCCCGACGCCCACAAGGATGTCTGGTAGTTCATGTGGAAAGACTGATCATCGATCACATAGACGTGTCCGGTGCGTGTGAGGGCCAGACTGGCATAGGTTCCGCCGATCGCGGTAACATCCGACACAGCAAGTACAGCCAGATGAATCGCCTGTCCTGTATTCACGTCCAGGTCGTAGATGTGACTGGCCGTCTCGGGTGTTTCAACAACCAGCCGGAACACCTCGTCCCAGTTCTGATCGAAGTGAGAGCGCATGGAGCGAATCGTGTGGCCAGCAGGGATGCCGATGATCGGGTGACTCTCGACAACCACTCCGGTGGCCAACTCGACTTTGTGCAGTTCTGCATCTCTGGTCGCAATAGCCAATCGATGCGAACCTTGGAGGATGGGTGCCGCGCCAGTCACCTTCAAGCCCGTACTCGCAACGCGCCATCGCGCCCCGGTAGGCGGGTCAATTCCGATGACGTCTCCATCGAGTGTCACGCCGAAAAGTCCCCACTGCGCTGCGCATGGAGTCACGCCCATCGCCAGAACCAGCGCTGCGGTCAGCCGTTGCATGATGGTGTCCTTTGTGCTTGTCCGCCGAGGCGACACGCCCCGACGGGGAGTGTGATCGGAACCGACGCGCTTGTATCTTACCAGAACTCGCGGGGACAGAGTCAACCGGAGCGTCCGAGAACCCGAGGTCGAATGCAGAGATTCCAAGATCTTAGTGCAAACACCAGGCCGCAGGCATTGACACGGACGAGGATTTCGCGTATATTGCGTGCGGACAGAGAGTTGCGAGGCCGGCGCGTGGGTTCACGTGCGGCGAGATTCGGCGTCGTTGTGCCGGTTCGCCATTGGCCGTTCGCGAAACAAACCGTGAGGGAGACAGACATGTCGAAGTTGTTGTGTGTGTTGGGTGTGGTGGCGCTTGCCGGATCTGCCGCGAGCGCGGATGTCATCATCGGGAACTATCCGTTCACGAATGACAGCACGTTGTCGGCAGGGCTGAGCAATCTGCGCGTGAAGGCCATTTCGTTCACGATGCCGGCCGGGCCTGGCTATACGCTGGACTCCGTGACGCTGCGTCTTGGCAACTACGACGCGACGGACACCGTCGTCGCCGAGATCCGCAGCGACAACGCCGGCGTTCCCGGCGCCGCGGTGGCGTCGATCGCGATGCCTGCGGGTCAGGGCGCGGTGATTACGGACTACACAGGCGCGCCGACCGCGGCGACGGTCCTCGCCGGCGCGACGACGTACTGGATCTGGGTTGCCGGAATCGCGGGCGGCGGAACCTTCGACTGGCGGGCCTCAAGCCCGGCCGTGCCCTACACCGGCGCCGCGACCTTCGGCCTGAGCCGCTTCTCCACGAACGGCGGCACATCGTTCACGGCCTCGACCTCGCTCAACACCATGAGCATCGACGGCACGCTCGTTCCCGCGCCGGCCTCGCTCGGCCTGCTCGCGATCGCCGGCCTCGTCGGCCTGCGCCGTCGCCGCTGAACGCATCGCGACATACGGAAAAATTCAAAGCGGGATCCCTTCGCGGGATCCCGCTTTTCATTGCGCATCAGGCGATCAAAGCCTGTACCGTGTGCCATACCCACGGCTCTGCGTGGCCATGTCGCACGGTCTGTGATTCATCCCATCGCTCACGGACACCCCGCGTCAAACGCATTGCCAAAGCACAGGAAGTCAAAGATGTCGCACATGCCCGGGCCGGTGCTCGTGTCGCAGTCGCAGGCGTAGGGATCATTGGCTGCGAACTTGTTGCCAAAGCACAGAAAGTCAAAGATATCCAGCGTCCCTTGCCCCGTGGACAGATCGCAATCCGCATAGCACGCGTCCAGCGTATAAAACCGCCCGAAGTATTCATCATCACAGGTGCCGTCGAGTTCGTTGATCTCGACGCGATCAAACGGCACGGGACTGAGAAACCCGACGAACGCGTTGGTGTTGTCCGGCCGGTTGTAGTCAAACGTCCCGACGATCTCGCCCGCCAGGCGCAACGTGACGCGGAAGTTCGAGTTCGCGCACGGACACCCCGCGTAGCACGGCGCATACCGCACCGTCACCACCGTCGGCTCGGCGAAGTCAAACCCGAACGCGATCTGCGGGACGTCGAAGTCGACGTTCAGGTTCTCACGCCCATCGATGGCGATGTCGTGCCCATCGACGAACGTCGTCCAGTCCGGCCCGACCGCCGGGTGATTGGCCGAGCCGACCCACAGTCCCGTACTCGGAAGCGATATGCTCAGGTGAACGTGTTCATGGTGATACGTCGCGCCGCTAATCCGGCCGACATCCGGCCATGGCGAGAGCGGCGCTGCGCCGGTCGCGGCCATGAACACGCCGCGATCGGAAAACTGCTCGATGGTCGCCATCGCCCCGGCGCCGACCGAAACGAGCGCCATCACGGCCGCGCACCGCTGTATACGAACTTGATTGTCCCTCATCGTCTCGCTCCATCATCCGTTCAGGTAACCAAGCACGGTGTCTACGGACACCCCGCGTCAAAGGCATTTCCAAAGCACAGAAAATCGAAGATGTCACACACACCGGGGCCTGTGCTCAAGTCACAGTCGCACGCATAGGCATGTGACGCGGAGAAGCGATTTCCGAAACACAGGAAATCAAAGATGTCCAGCACTCCCGGGCCGGTACTCGTGTCACAATCCGCGTAACACGGCGTCGAAATGATGACCACCAGGTTGTCGAAGAATCCATCGGACGAGGCGCCGACGGTTCGCTGCGTCTCAAGTTCCATGCGAACGTTTCGTGTGGCCGTCGGTACGAATCGCATGTCGTCAAACGCTTCCCAATCAAAGACCCCCGACGGCGAGTTGGTGTCCGTGAAAGTCATCGAGTCGATCACCGTGTTGTTCGCATCGCGAAATTCGAGGCGTGCCACGGCCGTGTCGCGCGCGGAGCCGTCCGCCCGCGCCTGAAGCAGTCCCGCAAATCGCACAGACAGTCGCCCCGAGTCGATCTCCGCGGCGTAGGCGGAAACGTCCATGATTTGAGCGATCGTCTGCGTGGTCGGCCCCGCCGCGCCGGTGAAACAAAAGTCACCCAGGCTCACGCCCGGCCCAAGGCCAAGCGTGCCCGCCCGCGATGAGATCACGGCCTCGATGCCGCCATCAATCCAACCCGAGATGTCGCCTGTCTCGGCATCGCCGTTGATGACCAGATTCTGGCCCAGTGGCTGCGCGAATGCCGGGGTCACGATCAGTAGACCCGCCAACGACGTCCACACAAAGGGAGGTAAACGCACACCGCCAGTGTGAGAATGCCGAGGCTTCGTGCACGCTTTGGCCGTGCGTATCGCGTCAATGCGCCGATGCACGCGTACGCCGGCTCGTGCGAACTTTTCTGACGCTGAACTCATGGTCATCTCCTGATCGACTGCGCGGCTGGCGTCTACGGACACCCAGCCTCAAACTCATTCCCAAAACACAGAAAATCGAACACATCGCACACGCCCGCGCCGGTGCTTGTGTCACAGTCACACGCATACGGATCCCCGGCCGCGAACTTGTTGCCAAAGCACAGGAAGTCGAAGATATCGAGCGTGCCACGGCCGTTGGCGGTGTCACAATCCGCGTAGCACTCGACGCGGACGAGGATCAGGCCGTGCTCCATGTCGCTCATGACGATGGTGCCGCTGTCGAAGTATGGATAGTTGCCCCAGTTGCCGTTGAACGTGGGTTCATCATCGTTGGGGTATGTGTCGAGCCACGCGATCTCGCGCGGATCGAGCGGATCTTCGCGCAGGTCCCACACGCGCAGGCCCGACTTGTAGTTGCTCTGATACAACAGGTTGCCGTTGACGTATTCGTTGTGATCGATGGCCGTGGACCCGTTGGTGAACGTCGCGATCTGCTGCGGGTTGGACAGGTCCTGAACATCAATCACGCGTGTGGTCATGGTCGAGACCGTGCCGTTGTATTCATCGAGTTCGTCGTTGAGATAGAAGTACCGCCGGTCCTGGCTCAGCCAGCCCTGATGCGAGTATCCCGCGCCGGGCCAGTAGCAATCCGCGATGAGGAACATGTTGCTCTTGTCGGTCACGTCAACGATTGACAATCGCGTCTGGCTCCAACCACCGTTGGGACCGCCGCACGCGAACGCGATCTCCCGGCCCGCATACGGCCCGTCCGTGTATGACACGATCTGCGCCTCATGCACATAGTGACCGGTCCACGCCCCGGCGATGGCCGGGTTCTCGGGATCTGTCAGATCGAACGCGACGATGCCGCCGCCGGAGATGTTTGCACCGCAGGCATAAATGTAGCGAGGATTCTCGCTCGGCAGCAGCGTGTGCGTGCTCGAATGCCCCGACCGCCGCACATCCTGCACCCAGCGCACGATGCCCTCGTCGATCCGCGCCAGGTCAATGACCTGAATCCCCCGGCCGTGCTCGCTGCACACATACGCATAGTGCCCCACGATCGCGACATCGTGCCACAGGCTCTCAGCGCCCTGCACAAAACCCACGACGACGGGATTCACCGGATCCGTCACTTCCACAAACACCGTTCCGCGACGAACGGTGATCGCCGCATACTCACGGCCGGAGGGCGATGTGTAGCCCCAGCAGTCCGCGGCCGAGTTCTCACGCGATGGATCCCACAGCGGCAGTTCATTGAGCGGGAGCCAACTCAACAGCGTGATGTTCTTGGCGGCGAAGTTGGGACCGTCGATGCCGCGATTGAGTTGGTGCCACGGGATCGCTCGACCCGTGATGGCCGGGGCGACCACGGCCGGCTTTTGATCTCGCATCTTCTTGCCATCTTCATCAGCGAGTGCGAACGGAGAGACAGACAGCGCGGCCATCATGCCGGCGCGAACGGACAACGTGTTCATCATGCAACCTCCAATGGGCCTTCTGGCAATGGGCCGTCAGGCAAACCGCCGTCATGCGTGATCCAGACGCCGACGGCCGTCCCCCCAGCATACCACGCCGTGGGGGCCTTCCGCAAGGGGTCCGAACCCCGGTTTTGAGCCGCCCAGGGCCGTCGGCCCGAGAATCGCCTTGCTGTGCCACTGGCGGCTTGCCCGCCAGTGCCTTCCTCCCGCGGGTCGAACCACTGGCGGACGAGCCGCCAGTGGCACAAGACGGGTCGGACGGCCTCGGGTTTCTGGTATACTGCAACCGAGGGCGGCCGTCTGTGGATCATCCAACCTCCTACGGTCGTACGGCCCGGATTGAACACTCGCTCGTGGGCGATACACGGAGGCATAGCCATGATGTCCGCAATCTCACGCCTCGCATTGGTGGTGGTGATGTCGTTGCTCGCAATCCCGGCCGTGGGGCAGAGTTGCCTGCAATGGGTGAATGTGACGCCTGAGGTGACGGGGCCTGAGCCGAGGTCGAATTTCGGGCTCGCCTACGACTCGAATCGTGATCGCGTGGTCATTTTTGGAGGTGAATGGTCCGGTTCGACAACTACCGGTCTGACCGCGCGTGGCGATACCTTGGAGTGGGATGGCGGCGCTTGGGTCTTCGCGTCGACGACTGGGCCGTCGCCTCGGTGGGGCAGTGCGATGGCGTTCGATGCCGGGCGAGGCGTGACGGTCTTGTTCGGTGGGAGCATGGATGGCGACATCGTCCTGGCGGGTGAAACGTGGGAATGGAGTGGTGCCGCGTGGTCGCGGGCGTCGATTGTCGGGCCAGCGCCACGACGATCCGCGTCGATGGCCTACGACGAGATCAACTCGCGCATCGTGCTCTTTGGTGGATCCGACGTCGCTGGATCCGAGCTTAACGACACATGGGCGTGGGATGGTGTCACATGGACGTTGGTCTCGCAATCCGGTCCATCCCCGAGACAGAACGCGGCCATGGCCTTCGATGCGCAACGTGGATCGATCATCCTCTTTGGAGGGGAGGCCGCCGAAGTTGCGAGTAGTCAAACATGGGAACTCACTGGATCGCGGTGGACGCTGCTCACCAGTGCCGGGCCCTCCGCTCGGTATTCTCATACGCTGACACGCGATCCCTCCGATGGCTCGTTGTACCTCGTGGGGGGCGCTCCAGATTTCCACACCAGCCTCAACGATGTCTGGAGATGGCATGCCGGCGCGTGGCATCCTCAGCAGTCCATCGGCGGGGTCGACCGACGTGAACACGGCGCGTGCATCAACTCGCAAGGTGAACTTCTTATCTTCGGAGGGAAGCAGTTTCGGCGGGGAAACCGCCGGCCGGATCTGTCGAAGTGGAGCAACGGATCTTGGAGTGTTCGGTGGGCCGAGAATCCAGGAGCCCGATTTTCGCATTCGATCGCATATGACCAGCGGAGGCGGGTGTTTGTCATGTTCGGCGGTGGTCCTAACCACTTCGGGGACACATGGGAGTGGGATGGACGGAGCTGGGAGCTTCGGTCGCTTACGGGGCCGTCTCCGCGATCCAGCCACCACATGAGGTATCATCCGGTTCGACAAACAACGATCCTTTTCGGCGGTTCGGTGTTGGGCGCAAATGGAAACGCGAATCAATCAAACGATATGTGGGAGTGGGACGGCGACACATGGGTGCAGATCACCGGCACCCCTTGGCCGGGCGTGAGCTCCAACCTCACGATGGTCTACGATGATGCTCGCGATGTACTCACGATGCTGATCCAGACGCAGAGTCTGTATCAAACGTGGACGTGGGATGGGGGCATCTGGGCGCTGCGAAATTCGAGAGGCAGCACTTTTCGAGGGGCATTCGCCTTCGACTCCGCACGGGGACTTGGCGTTGTCGATCTGTCGGACAACGGGCAAACATATCTCTGGAACGGCACCGCGTGGACATTCTCGGGCGCATCACTTCCACGGCGAAGCAGCCCCGGCATCCTCTACGACTCGTATCGTGAGCGGGTTGTACTCTTTGGTGGTTTTGTGACTATTGTCAATGAGCCAAGTCAGCGCGTGGATCTTATGTGGGAGTGGGACGGATCGTCGTGGCATTCCTTGAGTATTCCCCGCCCACAACCCCGCTCCGCGATGGGCTTCGACTTCGACACCGACCGTGGAATTGGATTACTTCACGGCGGACAAGGCAACGCCACGTTGTACGGCGACCTCTGGGAACTCCGCTCCTCCCTGCTAATCACACACCAGCCACAGCCCGTCGAGGTTCAGGCCGGGCGTACGGCCGAGTTTTCCATCACGGCCGCATCCGCTTCGCCCATCGCGTATCAGTGGCGGCGCGACGGCCAGCCACTCAGTAACGGCGGCAACATCTTCGGTGCCGACACCGACACGCTCACCATTGATCCCGCCGGCCTCGGCGATCAAGGCGACTACGACTGCATCGCCACGAGCGACTGCGGCGACGCGACGAGCACGGCCGCGACGCTCACCGTCACCTGCTTCGCGGATTGCGATGTCACCACCGGCCCGGGCGTGCTCGACGTGTTCGACTTCCTCTGCTGGCTCAACGAATACTTCCGCGAGACGCCCTACGCCTGCGAATGCGACCTCTCCACCGGCCCCGGCGTGTGCGACATCTTCGATTATGTGTGCTTCGGCAACGCGTTCTCGGCGGGATGTCAGTAGACCCGAGTGAAGTCGTCGACGATGTGGACCATCGATCGCGCGGCAGCGCGAATCTACTCCCGCGCACTCTCAACAACGTAGTTCGGCGATTCCTTCGTGATGCGGATGCCGTGCGGGTGGTTTTCGACGACGGTCGCGGGCGAGACTTTGCAGAAGCGTGTCTTGGTGCGCAGTTCTTCGATCGTGCCGCAGCCGCAATAGCCCATGCTCGCGCGAAGGCCGCCGACCATCTGATACACGAACTCGGCGAGTCGTCCGCGATAGGGCACCAGGCCCTCGACGCCTTCGGGCACGAACTTGATCTGCCCCGGCGGCGTCTCCGCGGGTGCCTGGCCGTGCGATGCGGTCGGCGAAGCGCTCGTGCGCGAGCGCGGGCTGGAGGGGGGGGAAGCGCCGAAGCGTTCGCCTTGTGAATACCGATCGGCCGAGCCTGCGTTCATCGCGCCTTCGGAGCCCATGCCGCGATAGGTCTTGTATCGACGCCCGCCGCTGATGACCACCTCGCCCGGCGATTCATCCAGACCCGCCAGCAGCGACCCGATCATAACGCACGACGCCCCGGCCGCGATCGCCTTGGAAATGTCCCCCGAATACCGAATCCCGCCGTCGGCGATGATCGGCACATCGATGCCGGCTTCGGTCAGACCGCGCGCGGCATTCATGATGGCCGTGATCTGCGGCATGCCCACGCCGGTGACCACGCGCGTCGTGCAGATCGATCCCGGCCCGATGCCGACCTTCACCGCATCCGCGCCGGCGCGAGCCAGATCAACCGCGCCCTCGGCCGTGGCGATGTTCCCGCCGATCACTTCGACGTTCCACTTCTGCTTGATCGTGCGGATCGTGCGCAGGACGTTTTCGCTGTGCCCGTGGGCCGTATCGACGATGATGACATCCGCCCCTGCTTCGATCAGCGCCTCGACGCGGTCATACTGATCCACGCCGACGGCCGCGCCGCACCGCAATCGCCCGCGATCGTCCATGTTCGCGGCCGGAAACTGGCTGAGTCGCTCGATGTCGCGCATCGTGATGAGTCCCGCGAGACGGAACTGCGCATCGACGAGCGGGAGTTTCTCAACCTTGTTTCGATTGAGAATGACTTCGGCCTGTTCGAGCGTCGTCCCCGGGGGCGCGGTGATGAGGCCCTTCGACGTCATCACATCGCCGACGGGCGTGGCCGTGTCTTCGACGAACTTGAGGTCTCGCCGCGTGAGAATGCCGAGCACTTTGCCCTTGCTTCGCAGCGATGTGCTGCCATCTTCGGTGATGGGGAAGCCCGAGACATTGTGCTGTCGCATGAGTTCACGGGCACGGCCGACGGTGTCCTTCGGGCCGAGGGTGATGGGGTCTTCGATGACGCCATTGGCGGATCGCTTGACCTTGGCGACTTCGCGCGCCTGCACTTCGATCGGAAGGTTCTTGTGAATGATGCCGATGCCGC
The DNA here is from genome assembly GCA_964614515.1 of uncultured Phycisphaeraceae bacterium. GTDB lineage: Bacteria > Planctomycetota > Phycisphaerae > Phycisphaerales > UBA1924 > CAZTPJ01. The sequence goes on from CAZTPJ010000017.1 coordinate 54,682, forward strand.
CCTCTTGCGCCAGCGCGATGGCCAGAGCCGATTCGGTCACGGTATCCATCGGCGCTGAGACCAGCGGGATCTTCAGCGCGATGCGATTGGTCAGGCGCGCGGTGGTGTTGGCCAGCGCCGGCGTCACGGTGCTGTGATTCGGAATCAGCAGCACGTCGTCAAAGGTGATGCCTTCGGCGACGATCTTGCCGCGCGGCGTCCACAACGCGGGATCACCAGACGCCGAAGAGGCGACCGGTTGCACGGGCGGGTCAGTGGGTTTGGGTTGCACGGCGGGTTGCGTCAGGGTTGCCATGCTCATCGTTGACGCGATGAGGCGCAAGGTCAACTGGCCGTCGAAATCCGCTCGCGAAACGCCGACGCCGTCTTATGAGCACGTTTCGGGGTCGAACGCCTCATCGAACTCATACACGCCCGAGAAATCGTCCAGGCAGTCCTGATCGCTCTTTCGCAACAGCCCCGCCTCGATCATCGCGAACACGATCCGTCCGAAGTCCTCCGTCGTCGTCACGCCCCAGCGCGTCAGCACCGTGCGGGCGAGACGCCCATATCGCTCCACGGCCAATTCCCGCAGCCCCAGACACAGTTGCTGGCCTGAAACATGACGGCTGGTGACGCTGTCGAGGTCGCCGTGGATCTTTCCGGCGGTATGGGACAAACCCTGGCGCACGAACTCGAACGCTTCATCGCGGTACGGTCCCGCGCGATCACGCATCGCCTGAAAGTCAACGTGGATCTGTTCGCTCAACGCTCTTCTCCGACAGGGGCTTGCGCCTCGCAAAGGCCAGAATACTACGCCGCGCTATTGATTCGGGTCATCCGCCGTCCTCGCTTGATTCCACCACCACCACGCGCCGCCACCCGATCGCGGGAATATCCTTCCGCTTCGCCGCGAGTCCCGCGGCAGGAGGAATCAACGAAATGCCCCAGAGTGCGGCCCCGGACCTCGCCCTTCAAGGCGGAACACCTGTCAGCAAGTCACCCGTCCCGTTCATGTCCACAGCGCTTTCGCCGGCGGACATCGAAGCGGCCACGGCCGTGCTCCGCTCCGGAATGCTCCGCCAGGCGAGCAAGTGCGCGGAACTCGAGCAGCGCCTGGGCCAGATGTCCGAGGCGAAGCACGCGATGACCTGCGCCAACGGCACATGCGCCCTGCAACTCGCCTATGAAGCGATGTTCGAGCCGGGCGATGAAGTCATCGTCCCCGCATGGACGTATATCGCCACGGCCGCCATGCTCGTCGCCCGCGGATGCAAGGTTGTCTTCTGCGACGTGAACCCGGAGACGTTTCAGATCGACGTGGCCGACGCGGCGCGGCGAATCACGAAGAACACGCGCGGCATCGCCTGCACGCACCTCTACGGATGCCCCGTCGATGTCGCGGGCGTCGAAGCCTTGGCGAAGAAGCACGGCCTGCGCGTCGTGTATGACGCCGCCCAGGCGCACCTCGCGCGTTGGAAGGGCAAGGGCATCGGCGCCTTCGGCGACGCCGTCACCTATTCCTTCTACGCGACGAAGAACCTCGCCACGGGCGAAGGCGGCATGGTCACGACCAACGATGACGCCATCGCACGCACGATCAAACTCCTCCGCTCACACGGCGAGACCGACAAGTACCTGCACGAACGCGTCGGATACAACTATCGCATGAACGACATCACGGCCGCGATCGGCTGCTCACGGCTCGATCGACTCGAAGCCCAGACTCGCGCACGCCAGGCCACGGCCGCGAAATACGACGCGATGCTCGCCGAGATCCCCGGCCTCGAATCGCCGACGACCACGCCCGGTGCGGAGGCCGTGTATCACTTGTACTGCGTCAAGATGGACCTCGCCGCGTTCCGCTGCACCCGCGATGAGTTCTGCGCAGCGCTCGCGGCCGAGGGCGTGCCCACGGCCATCCATTACCCACGCTCGCTGACGCGCCAGCCCGCGTTCAAGAGCGTAGTGAAGGATCATCCGCCCGTGTCGGACTCGCTGTCCGCTCGCGTGTTCTGCCTGCCGATGCACCATGATCTGAGCGAGGCGCATCTCGGCATCGTCCGCGATGCATTGCACAAGGTGGCGGAGGCGTTTCGGGCGTAGGCGGGCACGGGTGCGATGTCGTGAGATTGCGAATGAGTCACATGGGTCATATGAGTCCCATGTGACACATTGGCCCGCGTTCGGCGGCGAACTCGACGGTGTACCCGCGCATACCATCGCCCTCTTGACAGGAGGCTCGCATGGCGTGGGTTCGAGTTGTCGATGCGCTCAAGTCGCCCCCGGGCACAGCGCTGACCATCAAGGGCTGGGTGCGGACGCGGCGTGATTCAAAAGCCGACGGCGGCCTGTCGTTCGTCGCCGTCAGTGATGGATCGTGCTTTGACGCAATTCAGGTTGTCGCTCGCGCTGCGCTGCCAAACTACGCCGACGACATCACCAGACTCACTTCCGGCTGCGCTGTCGAAGTCGATGGCTCGCTCGTCGCTTCGCAGGGCAAGGGCCAGGCGGTTGAGATCGACGCCACGGCCATCCGCATCGTCGGCTGGGTTGAAAATCCCGACACCTATCCCGTCAGCCAGAAGCGTCACACGTTTGAGTATCTTCGTGAGGTGGCACATCTGCGTCCGCGGACCAACACGTTCGGGGCCGTGGCGCGTGTGCGGCATTGTCTGGCCATGGCCGTGCATCGATTCTTCGATGAACGCGGGTTCTCATGGATTCACACGCCGATCATCACGGCCAGCGATGCCGAAGGCGCGGGCCAGATGTTCCGCGTGAGCACGCTGGACCTTGCGAACCTGCCCCTCGTGGGTGGCCCGCCACTCCCTGGCGGGTCTAATTGAACCCGTGGGGCGGGCGTCGCGCCCCCCACGCCCCACCCCG
>CAZTPJ010000018.1:0-53786 GCA_964614515.1 uncultured Phycisphaeraceae bacterium
CAACAAGCCGTCGCGCACCATCTCCACGGTTCGCGATGAGCCGGAGATGGATCGACGCACGGTCGTGAGTCTCGTCGATCACCCGGCCGCGCCACGGCTGTTTCCCGTCGGAAGGCTCGACTTTCACACGCTCGGCCTGATCCTGCTGACGAACGATGGCGAGATGGCGAATCGGATCACGCATCCGCGCTATGGCCTTGCGAAGACGTATCGCGCGGTGGTCAAGGGCCTGCTTGATGACGCCGCGATCGAGCAACTTGAACGCGGCATTTATCTCGCGGAGCGCAAGGAGGGCGAGACGCGGGGCGCGGTTCGCACCGCGCACGTTCAGATCATCATCATCGCCCGCGACCGCGATCGCACGCTGCTTGAGATCACGCTGAAGGAAGGGCGGAACCGGCAGGTTCGTCGGATGCTCGCGGCGGCGGGCTGCCCGGTGAAGAAACTCGAGCGCATCGCCCTTGGCCCGCTGACGCTCAAGGGCGTGCCGCGCGGGGCGTGGCGAGAACTGACGCGGCAGGAGATCGTGGCGCTCAAGCGCGCCACACGCCCCCAGAAATCGGATGCGGCGGGCGCCCAGGCCACGGGTCCTGATGCCCAAACCGACGCGCTGCCTCGTCGTGCGCCCAGGCCGGGTTCCGTGGTCACGGCCCGGGCTTCGCGTGGTACGACGCGACGGCCAACCACCCGCACCAAGTCCGCGACGACGTCGAGACCCGACGATCGCACGTCGCGCCGCGCGTCCCGGGCCGCGCCGCGCGCGGCCAAGTCCAGGCGGAGGGCGTAATGAAACTCGCCAAGTCCATCGTGCCCGTGAAGGTCTCGATGTTGGGACGTCGTCGCGTGGCCGTCTCAGCGCTGCGTGATGCGGCGTTGACGGCGCAGAAGTCCCGCCTGCCGCAGATGGCGGCGGCGCTGTCGTTTCGCACGGTGTTCAGCCTGATTCCGATGCTGATCATTTCGCTGGTGGCGCTGCGCATCTTCGCGAGCGAGGAGGACATCGCGGACGCCATCGCCCAGTCGCTGCAATACGCGGGCTTGAGCGACATCGCCGTGAGCGACGAGGCCTTCGAGTCTGACTCGCAGTTCTTTGGTCCGCCGGTCGGTCCACCGGCGGCGGCGAGCGAGCCGACAGGCACGGAGCCACCGCTCGACACCACGCCCACGACATCGGCCCCGATCGATCCGGAGCGCGCCGCCAGGCTCGATCAATGGATCGCCGATCGCGTCGCGGGTATCAGCAAGATTCCGCTGGGCGCGGTTGGCTTCCTCGGAATCGCGATGCTGATCTACGCGGCCGTGTCGATGCTCGTCGAAGTTGAGCGCGCGTTCAATCAGATCTATCGCGTGCCGGCGGGTCGATCGTGGATTCGTCGGATTACGCAGTATTGGACGCTGCTGACGCTTGGCGGGTTGTTCCTGTTCGCGACGTTTTATGTCGGCGAACGCGGGAAGAACCTGATCTTTGAGTTCGCGGAGGGTCGCGGATTGACCCTCGGCGGCACGATCGGTCTGGCGTCGATCGGGTTTGCGGTGACGGTGCTGATTTCGACGCTGCTGTTGATGCTGGCGTACATGGCCGTGCCGAACACGCGAGTGAAGGTCTTGCCCGCGCTGACGGGCGCGTTGTTCGCCGCGTTTTTGTGGGAAGCGGGCAAGTGGGGCTTCACGCAGTATCTCGCGTATGCGACGAACTATGAACGTCTGTATGGATCGCTCGCGCTGATCCCGCTGTTCCTGCTGTGGGTGTATATCACCTGGATCATCGTGCTGATGGGGCTGGTCGTCGCGTATCGACTTCAGCATCTGCGCTTCGGGCAGCCGATCGTCGCGGATGACGAGCCTGTCGAACCGGTGATCGTCGATCCCGCGTGCATCCTCGGCATTCTCGCCACGCTCGCAGAACGTTTCAAACAAGGACGCGCGGCCGAACTCGCGGAACTTGAGAAACTCGTCGGCGTGAAGCGGCCGATCGTCACGGCCATGCTGGATCGACTCGTGGATGCGTCGATTCTTCATCGCATTCAGGGTCGCAACGGTCAGCCTGCGTTCGCGCTGGCGCGGCCGGCGGATGAGATTCGCGTCGCGGATGCGCTTGATCTGACGCGCAACATGGCCGCGGGACCGGATGATGATGTCGCGTGCGGGCTTGTGGGTCGGTTGCGTGCGGCGCAGCGTGACGCGACGAACTCGATGACCATCGCGCAGTTGGTCCCCCCCCCTCCGACGGCGGCACCCGCGATTGACGCCACAGCGCCGGCGGATCTGCCAAGAGAGCACTGATTCAGGGCGTGGAACCGCTCGCGGGGCGAGAGGGCTACCCGGAACCGCGTTCGGAGAAAGCGGTGGACCCGTAGCCGATTTCGGAGAAAGCGGTGGACCCGCATACACTTCTGCGATGCCCAACAAGGCCGTGTATCTTGAGACGTTCGGCTGCCAGATGAACGAACTGGATTCCCAGTTGGTGGCGGGGCAGCTTCGCGCGTTGGGGTATACGTTTACGGCCGAGGCGGGCGATGCGGATGTGATTCTGTACAACACCTGTTCCGTTCGCGAACACGCGGAACAGAAAGTCTGGTCGAGGCTTGGCCTGCTGGCAAATCGCAAGAAGCAACGGCCGGAGTTGATCGTCGGCGTGCTTGGATGCCTGGCGGAGCGCGATGGCGTGGATCTCATTCGGCGGATGCCGGTGGTGGATGTGCTGTGCGGGCCGGGGGAACTGGACAAGTTGCCCGCGCTTTTGGACAACGCGGTGAAGACCAAGGCGTCGCTGGATTCCGACTCCCCGGGCGGCGCGCTGTCCCCCCCTCGCGCGTTCGACGAATCAGCGACCGCCCGACTTACGTCCTCGCGACAGGTGGCGTTGCAGGGGAGCGCTTCGCGGCGATCATCCACGCTGGCCGCGGCGGAGGACTCGCTTGAATTGCTCGATCTGTCGCGCGCGGTGTCGCCGATCGACAGCGCGGGATCATCGGCGTATGTACGCATCACGCGCGGGTGCAACAAGTTCTGCACGTATTGCGTAGTGCCATTCACGCGCGGGGCGGAGATCCACCGCCCGCCGGATCACATCGTCGATGAATGCCGCAAACTCGCCGACGCAGGCGTCATCGAAATCACATTGCTCGGACAGACGGTGAATCACTATCGCTTTGAGCACGGCGCGGCCGTGGCGATCAACGGCATCACGCAGCCGCAAAAGGGGCGATCATACAAGGGCGGGCATCGTCGCGATCCGTTCGCGGGCGAGCGTGTGACGACGTTCGCGGATCTGCTCGCGCGGATTCACGATGAGGTTCCCGCGATTCAGCGGCTGCGATTCGTCACGAGTTATCCGCGCGACTTCGGCGATGATGTGCTGGAAGTGATGCGCGATCATCCGCGCATCTGCCGATACCTGCACGTCCCGGCCCAGAGCGGATCCAACCGCATCCTCAAACTCATGAACCGCGGGTATGAAGTTGAAGAGTACATGGACTTCCTCGCCCGCGCCCGCGCGATTCTCGACACGCCGCAGCGCCCGCTGATGATCAGCGGCGACATCATCGTCGGATTCCCGACGGAAACGGAAGAGGATCACGCGGCCACGCGCGATCTGCTGCGCGCGGCGCGATACAAGAGCGCGTTCATCTTCAAGTATTCGCCGCGCCCCGGCACGGTCGCGTATGACAAACTCGCCGATGATGTGCCCGAGGCCGTCAAGCGCCGACGCAACAACGAACTCCTCGCGATCCAGACGGACATCAGCGACGAGATTTCGCGGGCGCAGGTGGGGCGCGAGATGGACGTGATGATCGAGGGCCTCAGCCGACGCACGCTCAAACGCGCGGGCCTGACGAAATCTGAGATTCGCACTTCCAGCGCCATCACGCTCACCATCGCCGGCCGTGATCTCCGTGCGCCTGCGACCGCTGCTGCTGTTGATGTGCCACCGACCGTCGCTTCGACGGTCGATGCTTCCCGCGCCGTGTCGCCAACCTTCGACCACGACGGCGAGGTCCAACTCACCGGCCGTACCGACGGCGACCTGATCGTCCTGCTCGACGCCCCGGCCGCGCGGGCCGATGACCTCATTGGCCGTATCGTCCGCGCACGAATCACGGCGGGCGACCGCCTGAGCCTGCAAGGACGGATGATTGAAAAGTAACGTGCCCCGTCAATCCGTCTTCGGATTGTCGGGATTGGGCGTCCGCAGCGGCAACAGTCCCGGCCGTGCCGCATCGTGCCATCGAAGTCGCTTCGACTTCGATGTCCCGCGTGCCCGGCCGCGGGCGACCCGATCCGCAACTCCCGCGCGTCCGCCCATCCCACGCCACGCAAACTCACGGCCGGCGCTGATCCCCGCCGATCCACCCTCCATGACCACGGCCGCGCCATCGCTGCGTTTCCACACCGCCCTTCGCTACACGGACCGGGCGACGAAGGCCCGGTACATCGCGGACAAGTACGCGGCTATCCTTGGCGGGTCTGTGCTTGATGTCGGGTGCGATGCCGCGCCGCTGCGGGCGCTGGTCGTGCAGCCGCGGCTGTACACGGGTGTGGACATGCGGCCGGGCGCGGACCTCGTCGTGAATCTTGATCGCGATGATCTGCCGCTGGCGGACCGCTCGTGTGACACGGTGTTGTGTACGGATGTGCTGGAACATCTTGAGCGGTGTCACGCGGTGTTTGATGAACTCTGCCGCGTCGCGCGCGAGCATGTCATCGTCTCGCTGCCGAATCCGCTGCGAGTCCTCGTGCAGGCCCTCGCGGCGGGGCGCATGACGATCAAGTATTACGGCCTGCCGGCCGACGCCCCCCCCGATCGCCATCGCTGGTTTTTCAGCCATGACGATGCCGTGGCGTTCCTGACGCAGCGCGGCCAGCGCAACGGCTTCGCCATCGAACAACTCGACACCGAAGACGCCGACACCTCACCCGCCCCCCCCTGGCCCACGCGCGAGAGCGACAACGTGCTCAACCACCCGGCCGTGCGACATGGGACGCTGTGGTGCGTGCTGCGGCGGGTGTAGCGTGAAGGAACCGCAGAAGGATTCGACCTTGCCGACGGTAAGGCTCGTCGCAATGGAACCTGGCGATACGCGGCGCATCTAACCGTGACATGCGACGTGTCACGATTGCTCTTGCCTTGAGTCTGTGTGCCACCTTCATATCGGCGTGCACACAAGAACCACTGCCCTCGCGCATCGCCGTGCTTCACCTCGGCGGATCGACCTTGGATCGCGAGGCTCTCGACCTTGTCGGACTCCACATACGCGCCGAAGCCCTGACGGCCGCAATTCCGCTGCTCGAAGAGGCCCGGACGGACACGGTTGTCTTGCGAATCTCGTCTTCGGCTGGATCGTCAGACGAAGCGCTACGCATTGCCCAAGTGATTCAGACTGAGTTCAAACCACGCTTCCGCACGGTCACATGGGTTGACACGGCCTGGGGATCCGCGGTGCCCATCGCATGGACTGCCGATGAAGTCGTCATGTCCTCCAGTGGTGAGATCGGACTTGCGTTCGCCTGGATCGAGTCTTGTCTCACATGGGGACCGCCCGCCGGGCGCATCACATCGCTTGAAGATTGGCTCGCTTTCGGAGATCGTGTCTCCGCGTGGAGCGGGCGCGACCCGGTCCTGATGAGCGCACTGCAATCGCTTCATCCGCTCTCATACAACATCGATGCCGTTGGGCAACGCATCTGGCGTGCCGACGCGCACGGCCAGGTGGTCATTACACACGGCAACAGCGACTTCCGCTTGAACGCGGCAACGGCCGTGTCGCTCGACATCGCGGTGGGCATTGCTGACTCAAGCGCTGAGTTGGCCATGTCCCTGGGACACGCTTCTGGGGCGTGGGTCGGCAAGGATGCCGATGCATTGCTGCAGCGTCACGCGGTGGAAGCCGAACAAAGACGGCGGATATCGGAACAACTCTGGCTCGATTATCACGCGGCGCTGGGCGAACCGGTAACGGAGATGCGCCGCGGAGCTGGTACGCCCTCCATCGAGGCGACCGCTCGCCGCCACTTCAAAGCCCTTGAGACGCTCATCCGTGAGTATCCGTACCTGAGTTTTTGGGCGCTCGGCATGTCTGATCTGCAATGGCTCGAATGGCGCCACAATCAACAACAGCGGTTCGCGCGTTCCCAGCGCTCATTCAGCCGGGTGCCAAAGCTCCGGCGCGGCCGTAGAATTGCGGGCGTGCAGGGGCGTTCGCATGGTCATGCCTTTCGGCCAGACCATGGCACCCGGCGCGTCACGATTCTCTCCTCACCACCAGCACCAGACTGGGCGCATCAAAGTTGATCGAGTATTCGCGCTTCATGTCCTGAACAAGGTGGATCGGGTCGGTCTCTACAACCTTGGCATCCTCCTCGGGTTGGATGAGCAGTTCAACATGATCGACGAGAGGTTCCAAGAGTACGGCACGGATGAAACGACTAAGGCGACTGAGTGGTTCATCCAACGCGGCAAAGCCGTCAGCACTCGTTGCATCAAGTGCATCTGCGGAGAGTATCTGGTCTGCGACGTTTAAGAGCGGGTCTGAGGTGAGCAAGAAGGGAAGATTGCGTTCGACCCCGTTGAACTGTATCGCTCGTGCCTTTAGAATTGAAGCCATTCGAGGCTGTACAGCACAGTGGGGGCCGAGGCAGATGAATACACGCGCATCGAGTGCCTGCCGCAGAATCCGCCATGCGAGCGACACCTGAGCGTCATGTGTTACTGGAGTACCGAATACAATCAGACCACCGGCGATCGTGCTCATGACTTCTCCCGGCTCACGACGGTGCCGAGTGACCGCAGCTCAATGTGGCCACGCGGGACATTCATGCTCCAAGACAATCGCAAGCATACCCCCACTCGTCGTGCCCATCCGGAGCGATGGCCGGGGGCGGCTTCGGCCCGGCCGTAGCCTTGCGGGCGTGCAATGGCGTGGGCGTGACAACCTGCTGGTAGTCCGAGCGACTCGCCGCCGACGTCCTGCCGAACACCTCGCGAACAGGAGCTCGTGACAACAGCTGGCGTACTCCTTCGATGCGGCAGCTATTGGCCGCTTCTGTCCGACTTTTTACAAAGTACCCGCTTCATGTGCCATACGCATGTGAACAGCAAACCGGGGATGCAGCCCCAGTCGATGAGAGGTGGGATCCACCACAGGCTGTTCATTGTGTTGCTCGGTACCACAATCAGCCCAGCCGAACCAGCGACACCACCCAACAGCGGTATCCATGAACGAGCGGAACGCCCCAGGAGATGAGCCAAAACAAACTGCTTCCAGTTCAACACTGCGATGTAGAACGCGAGTGTCAGCAAGACGATCCCGAGAATCCACCGAGCTTCATCCATGCGTCGTGCGCTCCATTAAACATCAAGGCCAAGCCCTCCTTGACGGTCGGGCTTCTTATCGCCCCCCCCTTACCGCGCGGTCAAACTCGGTGCGCTCGCGCTCGGTTGCAAGTCTGCGGCGAACGTCGGCGAGCATGGTCTGTGCGGAGGCGGCGCCTTGCACGCGTTCGACGGCCGGGGCGAGGTCGATCGCGTCGCGCGCGAGTTGATCTTCGCGCAGGTGGAGCAGAAGCACGGCCACGAATCCCGCATCCTGCGTATGGCCGAGCTGCGGCCAGGCGGCGTGCCAGAGCACATCGCGTGCTTCGCCGTCATCGCGTCGCGCGCTGGACATCGACGCGAAGGCCCGCACCACGGCGTCGCGTGCGTCAGCGCGAAACAGCGGGAGCAGCGCGGCCTCGGCCAGCGCTTCCGTGAACGCCCCCCCCTCACGCATCGCGCTTTCCGCCTCGCGCGCCGCGGCCGTGTCGCGCCCGAGCATCGTGAGCAGTCGCACGGCCATCGCGCGATCGCCGTCGCGCAGCGCATCCTTGACAAGGTCATCGAGATCTCGCGCGCCATCCAGCGGCAGCGCGCCATCCCCGCGACGCGGGCCATCGAGCATCACCAGCGGATCGCCAAACACGGCCACCTTCCACACGGGCGTTGGATCCTGCCGCGCGGCCACGCCCCACGGCGCGCCCGCCGCGAAGCGCTGCGCGAACAGCGGCGTGGGCACGAACGCCTGCAAGTATGGCTCCTGCACCGCGCCGACATAGGCATAGGCCCCGCGCTCCAGCCAGCGGCCGGCGATCGTCGCGCGTTCCGCCGCCTGCATCGCCGACCATGAATGCACGAAGTACACCGCGCCCGGCCGCGTCAAGAACGGCACATCACCTGAAGCACACCGCCCAGGCGTGAGTCCGAACCAGTCGCGCATGCCGCGCGTGTTGACGAGGAACAATCCGGCATCGACGGGTCTGCACGTCGCGTTTCGCCAGTCGCGCTCGCCGTGGTTGGGTGCATCGTGGACGATCGCTTCAAGCCCGTCCTCGCGCAGGACTTCGCCCGTTCGCGTGCCGTCATACGCGAGGAACGCGCCCTCGGGTGGATAGCCGTCGAAGATCCACGCGCGATCCATCGACAGGAAGAGCGATGACATGGCCATGTACGCGGCCGTGGCTTCGCCGCCGAAGATCTGCCCGGCCCAGGCCCATCGCCGCGGGTTTGCGCCACGGGGCTCGCGCCGGGCGAGATAATCCGTCGTCGCCATGAAGGATCGATCATCGAAGCGAACGCGCGCCGGCAGAGGCAGGCAGAGCGTCAGCGCGTCGATGTCATCGCCGAGATCATCCCACGACCACGACCACCCGCGCAGCGCGTGCTGCACGGCCGCCTCGAGCGCATCGGCATCTTCGATGGACATGGCGCGATTGACGCCTCGTGCGGCCGTGGCCCAGATGATCGGTTGCCCATGTCCCGCTGCGAGGGCGAGCGCGGCGGTCCATTCGCTGTCGGCAGCGCTTGTGACGATGACGCCGGGCGGTGTGTGATCGAGTTCGTCCCATCGCGCGAACCCCCCCCCCTCGGTCGCGGGCGAGGCATCCCATGCGCTGGCGATGGCCGTGGTGACCGCGCGACGCACGCGCCCGGGCGTCATCGGCGCTTCGCCACTTTCCCAGAGGACGATGTGCGACGGTTGATACCCGCGCACGAAGCGCGCGATGTCCTCAGCCGCACGCGATGTGCCATCGTCGATGAGCACGGGAAAGCGGACACCGGGCGACCAATGTTCGATGGCGGCGATGTATGAAGCCGTGTCGCGAACGATGACGACGGCGGGCAGCGCGGCCGTGCGCTGGCGATTCGCCTGCACGCGTGCGCCGAGGCGAAGTTGCGCGGGCAGTTGTTCGAGCGAGACCATCGGCGGCGTGTTTGCGGCCGGGTCTTCAGGCTCGATCGGCTCCTCCGGCGGCTGTGCGTGCGCCGCGACCACGGCCAGCACCATCGACACGATTAGCGCCACGCGCACATGCATCATGGGGCAGTGTAGACGTGGCCAGCATCCGCCACCGCTAGCCGTTGGCCCTCGGCCTCTCGCTTTGCCCGCCGAGGCCCCAGCGGTTGAACCGAGCAAGCGGGCCTGAATCCGGGTATGGCGCAACTTGCATCGCGCGTCGCGGATGTGGTATGATGATGGCGGTTCGTGGGGGCATCGCGGGTTCTCCGCGAGGAGGCTGGCCCATGGATGTATGCCGAAACGTGGCGTGTTTGATCCCGGTCTTGGCCGTGAGTGCGGCGGCTGGGCAGACGATTGTGTGGACGGGGGCGGTCGGCAACCGGTGGGATGATGCGCGGAACTGGCAACCGGAGCGGTTGCCGGGGCCGGAGGATGATGTGCTGATCGGGCCGGGCGTGGAATCGGTGGGCTGGATTCCAAGGTCTACCGTGATCGGTGGGTTGACTTTGGCGCGCCGGCTGGTGGTATTCGGCGAGACGCTGACCATCGACGGGAACATCCTTCTGGTGGACGGCCAGTTGGAGATGCAAACGTTCTTCAATATCATCCCCTTTGCCGCGACACGTTTGATCGGCAACAATCGACTTGTCACTGGGAAGGGGACGGTGTTGCTGGGCGGTACGGACTGGTCATCGCTGCAGGCAGACGGCGATGTTGTGGTTGACGCGGACGTCGTGATACGCTGCGCGAGTGCAACATCATTACTGCGAGGCCGCTCAATGCTCATCACAGGTACTGTGGTGATTGAGTATGGCACGGTCTATGCGGACGGAGTAGCGAATTTTGACGAGCCGATGGGCACGTTGACGGGCGGATCATGGATCTTTTCGGGAAGCGCGACGCAGTATGAACTGCCGATGGTTCGAAGCCTGGGCGCATCCACGCTGGTTGATCTCAGTTCCGGCGCGCGATACAAGGGATTGACGCATCTCGCACGCAACGACGGCACACTTCGAATCGCGCGGTTTGGCATGCTGTCGCACCACTCGGCCGCCGGGCCGGATTTTGTGAACAACGGAGAGATGAGTGTCGGCGGTTCCGGCCGAGTCTCGATCAACGGCGTGTTCAGACAGACGGCAGCGGGTGTGCTCGATATCGAATCAGCACCAGGAGCGCCAGCATTTCAGAACGTCGTCGCTCCAGGGGGCTTCGATTTGGGCGGAACGCTCAGGGTCAGGGTTCCCCCGGCCGTTGTGCTTGGAGCCAATGAAGTCCACCTCTTGCTCGGCGGCGCGACGGTGAGCGGGCGTTTCGATCATGTTGATTTTGAGGGCTCCGCCCCGGCGGGGCCTTTGCATGTCACATATACACCGACGAGCGTCGTTCTGGTCACCTGCTACGCCAACTGCGACGCATCACCGACGATAGATGTAATGGACTACCTGTGCTTTGCCGCCCGCTTCGCGGCGGGCGATGTGTATGCCTGCGACTGCGACACCAGCACCGGCCCGGGCGTGTGTGATGTGTTTGACTTCATCTGTTTTGGCAATCGCTTCGCGCAGGGGTGCGATTGATGATGCTTCATCACATGCCGTAGGGCGTTGGCTGTCAGGGCTCGAACGGAATCGCCAGCGAGCAAGAGGAGAGCGAATCATGATGTGGAAGCAACTGACGGCGGGGATGGGAATCGCGATGGTGTGCTCCACGGCCGAGGCGCAGCCGCTCACGTGGACCGGGGCGGTCAGCACGTCGTGGAACGACGCGGCGAACTGGTCGACCAACCGCGTGCCGACGGCCGAGGATGACATTTTCATTCCAGTCGGGTCGCCGCGAGGCGGGCCAGCGATCGGCTCGGCGATTCACGTTCGTAATGCACATGTGGCGGGCGAAGTGGACATCTTCGGTGCCGAAGTGCGCGTGCGTGGCGACCTTATCATGGATGGTGGCACGATCAGGATCATGACGTTCTTCAACCTGATTATCTGGTCGGCCCTGATCTTCGACAGCCAAGAGCCGAACCCACACCAGCGCATCACCGGGCAGGGAATCATTCAGTTTGGATCTCCAAACCACGAGTCGGCAAACCTGTGGGGGGGGCCCATGACCGTTGAACCTGGTGTGGTGATTCGGTCCGAACAGGGGCGTGGAAGTCTCGGCGGTTCACCGCTACAAATGCTCGGCACTGTCGAACCCGTGAACAGCACAACGATTCACATTTCACCGCAGAGTCTCGCAAACTACGACCCGGTCAACTATGTTCTGACGGGTGGAACGTGGTCGGCGCGACGCGGGCGCATCGAACTCGGAAATCAGAGCATCTTCCTTTGGAGACTTGGGCCGGGCACACGCATTCATCTGTATCCCGGCGGACGGTTCCAGCCGATGGAAGTTATCTTTCGAAACGAGGGAGAGGTGCATCTGCACGAAGGGCGCTCCCTCACGATCCCCGCGCTCTTCGACCCGACATTGACCAACGCGGGGCTTATCGCCCTCTCACCCGGATCACTCCTCGAAACCCAACGCAACTTCTCGCAAACCGAACAGGGCGAACTTCGCTGCGAGGTCATTGGCACGACCATCGGGTCATTGCGGTCGATTCAAGCCGCCGATCTTGCCGGAACGCTTCGCATCCTCTTCGCCGGCGCTGCACCGATGGGTCACGAAGTTCTGACGGTGCTGACCGCGGGCAGTGTGACCGGCGAGTTTGACACGCTTGCCGTGGAGGCCGCACTTCCCGCCGGCCCCGCCCACATTGTGTACGGCCCCACAAGCGTCAGCGTTGCCCTGTGCTACGCCGACTGCGATGGGACTTCAACGCTGACAATCTTCGACTACCTCTGCTTCACGGACCGCTTCGCGGCGGGCGATGTGTATGCCTGCGACTGCGACACGGGGACGGGGCCGGGTGTGTGTGACAGCTTTGACTTCGTTTGTTTCGGCAATCGCTTCGCGCAGGGGTGTGAATAGGTGAGGCGCATTCGATGTTGCGGCGCGCGCCCTGTGGAGCGGTGCCGAGGAGGAACTGCGATGGCACAGAAACTGACCTTCGTGGTTTGTGGCTTTGCGGGCTTGGCGGTCGGAGGTGCCGCCACCGCGCAGACTTTGGTGTGGAAAGGAAGGTGGGGCGAGTTTCCAACCTGGAATGTTGGGATGAACTGGTCACAGCAGCGGGTACCGCTCGCATTTGAGAGTGCGTTGATTCCCGCGGGCACGCCGCCCGTAACGTTGCTCGTCGAAGGGGCAGCGATCATGAATCTTGAAGTCGAGGATGCGGTACTCCTCTTCGGGGGGCAACTGTATGTGCATGGAGATCTACATCTTTCCGGCGGAACGGTCTTCTTCAGTACCTTCTTTAATGTTGCGCCGTTCTCTTTTGTATCATTTGAAACCTCGCAACCAGGCACGATGCAGCATATCAGGGGATCTGGTACGTTCCTGTTCACTGAACCAAATCACAAGTCATCCTCCATCAGAGGCGGCCTGTTGACCATAGGACGGGACATTGTACTTCTGTGCGAATCGGGGCGGGCCGATCTGTCGGGACTCGAAGTTCACATGTTTGGAACGGTTGAAACCCGAGATGTTGGTACGTTCAGCGTACACACGGCGGGTCTGGCGAATCTCGAATCAGGCACACAAGTACTCAACGGCGGCACATGGATCAGCGGTGGAGGCGGGATTGAATTTGAGCCGCGCGGCACAGTTATCCGTGGCATCGGCCCTGACACACGCGTCATGTGGAATGGGGGACGGTTCCTCGCGATGGAGTACCTTCTTCACAACGCGGGGGAGATCCATCTGCGCGAAGGAACGGTATTGCCGCTGTCCAATTCCCTCGGTCCGACGACGACAAACGCCGGACTGATCACGCTCGGACCGGGCGCGACACTTTCGACGGCGGGTGGCGTCACACAAGAAGTTTGGGGAACACTGGCGTACCGTGCGCGAGCGGAGAGAGTGGGAACGATTCTGGCCCAGGGACCACTCGCCATCGATGGACGCTTGCGTGTCGAATACATCGAGGGCAGTGTGCCAAAGGGCGGGGAAGCTCTTGAGTTGTTGCGCGGCACGAGCGTCACAGGAACTTTCGCCAAATTCGAGATCTTTCCGCAACCGCCCGCCGGCCCCGCTCACATCGTCTATCGACCCACAAGCGTCGTCGTCGCGCTGTGCTACGCCGACTGCGACGCCACGGCCACGCTGGACCTCTTTGACTACCTCTGCTTCACGGACCGCTTCGCGGCGGGCGATGTGTATGCCTGCGACTGCGACACGAGCACCGGCCCGGGCGTGTGTGATGTGTTTGACTTCATCTGTTTCGGGAATGGGTTCGCGGCGGGATGTCAATAGAACGGTGTGCGTGGTCTTTCGAACGTGAAATGGGAGAACGATCCATGGAACTCAAGCGGTCTGGTTTAGTTCTGGCAGCGAGTCTGGCGATGAGTGTTGGCCCCGCGGCGACCGGGCAGACGATTGTGTGGACGGGGGCGGTGAGCAACCGCTGGGGCGATCCGCTGAACTGGGAGCCGCAGCGGCGGCCGGGAGCGGAGGATGATGTGCTGATTGGACCTGGCGGTTTCGTGTTTGACATCGTCGCACCGCCGGTGAACTCGCTCGACCTTGCACGCGAACTGAACATGTTCGGATCGGAACTGCGCGTGCGCGAACGTGTGTACCTGCGCGACGGGTGGGTGCGGCTGACCACGTTTTCCATGCTCTTTCCGTCATCGGCGCTCATTTTCTACGGTCCGGACGCCAGGATCGACGGGGTTGGCAGGATCACGATCGGCGAAGGCGAGTACGAGGAGTCACCCGGAGTATTTGCTGAGCAACGACTCACGATCGGACCTGACATCACGATTCGTTTTGGCGCCGGCCCCGCGCGGCTGCGGGGCACGCCGCTGTACATGTATGGGACCGTCATTGTGGGGCCGGCTTCGCAAGTGCAACCGAGTGTCGAGGGCATTCTGGGCAACCTCAATCCGGTGACGCATGAACTCGTGGGCGGCACATGGATCCTGGAGGATCAGGCGCGGCTGGATTTGAGGCAGGCGATTCGTGGCATCGGGCGGGCGACGGTTGTGCAACTCGGCGTGGATGCCCGATTCGATGGGCTGCATGTGCTGAACCGCGTTGACGGCACACTGGTACTCGACGCTGGGGCCGGTCTGACGCTGGGAGTCGCGAGTAGCGATACGCTCACGAACGACGGTTCGATTGACCTTGGCGCTGGATCGATGCTGCGGACGGATGGGAGTTTCGCGCAGCAGACTTCGGGGGTGCTTTCGGTGCATGTCGGTCCCTCAGCCGTCGGGCATCTGCACGCAGGCGCTGAACTGTGTGTGAGTGGAGCCCTTCGCCTGCAGTTCGTCCCGGGGCATGTTCCCGCGGGGAATGAGGTGTTGGTCATCATGTCCGGCGCGAACGTGTCGGGCGAGTTTGAGTCGCTTGAAGTGTCCCCCGCACCACCTGCCGGACCGGCACATGTGGTCTACCGATCCACAAGCGTCAGCGTTGCCCTGTGCTACGCCGACTGCGATGGGACTTCAACGCTGACGATCTTCGACTATCTCTGCTTTAGTGATCGCTTCGCGGCCGAAGACGCGTATGCCTGCGACTGCGACACTAGCACCGGCGCGGGTGTGTGTGACATCTTCGACTTCGTGTGTTTCGGGAATCGATTCGCGGCGGGGTGCGACTGAATCCGAAGCCTGTCCGTTCGCGAAGCCCTACGGGCGACGACCGGGGGTCCGGCAGGATGCTTGCCTCGCCACCGGGCGGGCGATTCACGGCCGCACGCGCGACGTGATCTACAATCCCCCGGCCACAAGGAGGGCTGATGATGCGAACACTGACGATTGTGCTGGCGTGCATCGCGGGGCTGCTCGGCTGGGCCGTTGCGCAGAACGCGGCCGTGTTCGCCCAGCCCGAGAGCCAGCCGGAGAAGCCAGGCATGAAGAGCGTGGACGTTCGGTATTCCAAGTCGGCGTTTGACATCACGCGCCTGGGGCCGGAGCGCATCGCCGAACTGGCCACATCGCTCACCGATGAAGAGGCGAAGATCATCCTCAAGAAGGGGACCGAGCCTGCGTTCTGCGGGAATCTGCTCGACAACAAGATGAGCGGGCTGTATCTGTGTCGATTGTGCTCGCTGCCGCTGTTCTCGTCGGTGGCGAAGTTTGACTCGGGCACGGGCTGGCCGAGTTTCTATCGCCCGTTTGATCCGGCGCACATCGAAGAGGTCGTCGATCGCTCGCACGGCATGGTTCGCACGGAGATTCTCTGTCAGCGCTGCGGCGGACACCTTGGCCACGTCTTTGACGACTCGCCGCAGACCCCCACCGGTCGGCGATACTGTTTGAACTCCGCCTCGATGGTGTTTCACGAGGCCGGGAAGATCCTGCCGAAGGAGGCGACGCCAGTGACGACCGAGACGGCGTATTTCGCGGGCGGATGTTTCTGGGGCGTGGAAGAGCACTTCCAGAATGTCCCGGGCGTGATCGACTCGATCAGCGGATACATGGGCGGCACGGCCAAAGACCCCACCTATCGCCAGGTCTGCACCGGAACGACGGGCCACGCCGAAACCGTCAAGGTCGTCTATGACCCCGCACGCGTGACGTATGATGCGCTGCTCGAGGCCTTCTTCAAGTTCCACGATCCCACGCAGGTCAATCGCCAAGGCCCCGACGTCGGCACGCAGTATCGCTCCGCGATCTTCGCGGCCACGCCGGAACAACTCGCCAAGGCGAAGGAATTCCTGCGGAAGCAGTCGGAGAATCCGCGGCTCAAAGGCCGTAAACTCGCCACGCAACTCCAGGCGATCGAAGATGCCGGTCCGTTTTATGAGGCGGAGGAGTATCACCAGGACTATCACGTCAAGAACGGCGGTGCGTGCCCGCTGCCGGACTGGTGATCCTCAGCGCGGCTCAACCCTGCCGATCGCGGTAATGCACGGCCAGGAGGATGTCTGACGGGTTGAACTGTCGCCCGTGGCCGGGGGCGGCGTCGCGCGCGGAGGTCTGGGGGGAGATGTTGCCGAAGACGTTGATGACTTCGGGATTGTGCTCGGCCATCCAGGAGTTGAACTTGTCTTCGAGGCCGGGGAGATCGGTTTCGATGCCGACGAACAGTTTGATCTTCTGCATGGTGGACTCCGCGAAGGGCGATCGATTGCGGGGCGCCTTGGCCCCGGCCGGGCCTACATCATAAGCGCGATGATGAGGATGGACACGCCAAACCACGCACCGAACAGGATCACGCCCATCAGCACAGCTTCGTGAAAGTCGAAGTCCATCAGCATCGTGACGATCGCCGCGAAGACAATCAACTGCATCGCCACCCCATAGAAGCCCAGCGAAATGGGCTGAAGGATGATGTATGCGATGCCGCCGACGGCGAACACGGCCGCGAGACGCAGCAGCGACAGATGAAACGGCGCGTCAAACCCCGCCCACGCCGCGCACACGATCAGATACGCCACAAAGCCCACGGGGATCATCACGGCCCACAGCACGAGCGACGCCAGCACCGCGCCGCCGCCGCCGACCATGAATGAAAGCGTCAGCAACACCGGCAGGCCGATGGCCGTCACAAGCGTTGGAACCAGATACGCCTTGCGCACGGTGCGGCGGGACTCCTCCTGCAACTCTTCCTTCTTGGACTTGTGCGGAACCTTGCCGCACTCGGGACACCTCGCGGCCTTGAGGCCCTTGAGGCTGTACCCGCAGTGCGGACACTTGGTCGCCCCGCCGCGAACTTCGCTCGCCCCCGCGCCCGTCCCGACCTGATACCCCTTGCGCGTGTCAAAGCCGCAGGCCGTGCAGAGGATCGCCCCCGGCGGCATGGAACGTCCGCACGCCGGACACCCCACCGGCTTGGGCGCCTGATCCACCAGATCATCGGGGGCGAGTTCGTACAGAATCGGATCATCCTCCACGGCCGGAGCCGCCACGGCCAATGTCGCCTGATGCGGCGCGGGCTGGGGCGATTCGCCCGGAAACGACACTCCTTCGACCTCTCCGGGCTTGAGACACGCCTTGCAGACGTACCGCCCGTGCTGGTCGCGTATTCGCGGTTTGTTGGAGCAATCCTGGCCGCAGCGGAGACAGGTCTTGGTGGGCATTGACGGCACCTCAACGTTTGCAACACAACCGTCCGCGAAACTGAGCCGATGTTACGCGATGTACTGCGCCATGATCGCCACCACGGCGACGCCGACGACGATCTTGACGAGAATCAGCAGGAGGACCAGGACGATGACTTGCAACCACTCAATGTCCATCATCACTCGTAGCAGAATCAGAAAAACTGGGATGTTAATGAGTACCATGATGCACGGGCCGCCCAGGACCAGCATGATCGAGCCTATTCCGGCGGCGGTCGCGTACACCGCACCCATGCGAAGCGCGGAGAGATGCAGCGGCGCATCAAAGCCCAGCCACAACGCGCACAGACACAAATACGCGGCGAGACCGAATCCCACGTTGAACGGCCACTCGATCAGCACCGGCAGCACGGCAAGCCCCAGGCCCGACACCGAAAGGACCAGCACCGCCGTGCCCAACCCCGCGGCGATCATCACAGCGGGAGTCATGTACGCCCGACGCACCGCCCTCCGCGATTCCATGCGCAACTGCTCCGCCTTGCTGATATGGGCGTTCTTTCCGCACTCCGGACACACGCGCGACTTGAGGCCCTTGAGGCTGTAGCCACAGTGCGGGCACTTGGTGACGCCGCTTGATGTGGCCGAGGCGCCCAGACCCGTGCCGACCTGAAAGCCCTTCCTCGTGTCATATCCGCACGACACGCACAAGACCGCGTCCGGCGGCATGGTCTTGGCGCACGCCGGGCAGGTTTTGCTCGTGGGACCGATTTGCTCAAGGTCTTCGGGTGCGATCGCGAAAACATCATCGCTGGAATCCGGATGCGGATCCAGGCCGGGTGGTCGCTGAGGAAGTGGGATGCCCAGCGTTTCGCATTCATCCGGCCGTAGACACGCCTTGCAGACGTACCGCCCGTGCTGGTCGCGGATTCGCGGTTTGTTGGAGCAATCCTGGCCGCAGCGGAGACAGGTCTTGGTGGGCATGGCGTGGCTCGCGAGTGTGCGGCGGAGAGTGTACCAGAAACTCTGGATTTGCAAACGGCAGGCGGGGACAGGCGGACCCGACGGCGTGGCCTGGCCGGCCGACGCCCGGCCGGTTGGCCATTGCCGCCATCTATGGATCGGCTGGGTGACATAGCGCAGGATCGCATACGATCCGCCATGGAACTCACGCCCATGCGGTACTTTGTCGCGATGGCCCGGGCCGGAACCATGTCCAAAGCGGCCGAGCAACTCGGCCTGACGCAGCCGGCGCTCTCGGCGATGATGAAGAAACTCGAAGCGGAGGTTGGGGCACGGCTGCTGGATCGCACGCGCCGAGGCCTTGACCTGACCGAGGCTGGACGTGTCTTTCTCGCCGGCGCGGAAGAGACGCTCCGCCGCGCGGAAGCGACCATCACGGGCGTGCGCCAACTCGTTGGGCTTGAGCACGGCTCGATCCGACTCGGCGGAGGCGCGACGGCCATCGCGTATCTCCTGCCCCCGGTGATGTCGGAGTTTCGCCGCAAGCATCCGGAGATTCGCGTGTACATCCGCGAGGCGGGGTCGCGTGTGGTGGCCGAGGCCGTGCTCTCGGGCGAACTTGATCTTGGCGTGGTGACGCTGCCTGTTGGGGGCGTGGGCGCGGATGACCTTGTGAAGGTTCCGCTGGTGCATGATGAGATGCGCCTGATCGTGCCGCCGGGACATCGACTCGCCGGGGCGAAAAGTTTCAAGTGGCGCGACGTTGAGGGTGAATCGCTGGTGGCGTTTGAGGCGGGCACGGCCGTGCGGGCGGTGATCGATCGCGCGATCGCCGCGGCGGGGGTGTCGCTGGATGTCGCGATGGAACTTCGCTCGATCGACTCGATTCGCCGGATGGTGGCCGCGGGCGTGGGCGTGGGGTTTGTGAGTCGCTTCGCTTTGGGCGCGGGCGAGGGGCTGACGTGTCGTGAGGAGAAGTTGTCGCGTGAGATCGCGCTGGTTCGGCGTCGCGGCGCGACGCTCAGTCCCGCCGCGGAGGCGCTGGAGGGACGGCTGCGGCGAGGAGTTGGATAAGCGACGATGATGGATCATGTAAATCGGATTGACTTGATTCATGGATTCTGAGGACGATGATTGAAGTGGAGATGAGAAGGCGACTGGGGCATCGGGGCCATTCCGTGGCCGACGGCCCTTGACCCGAAGCACCGAGGTCGAAGCGACCTCGGTGGCACGACAACCAAGGAAATCGAACATGGCACGCAACCCATTCAATTCGCGTCGAACATTGGCCGTGGGCGGTCGGTCGCTCGTGTATTACTCGCTCGCGGCGCTGCAGGATCAGCGGGTGGGCGATGTGGCGCGACTGCCATACTCCCTTCGCGTGCTGCTCGAAGCGATGCTGCGAAACGTTGACGGCTTCATCGTCACCGATGATGACGTGTCGGGCCTGGCGAACTGGAACGCCAAGAAGCCCGAGCAGATCGAACTGCCTTTCATGCCCGGGCGCGTCGTGCTTCAGGACTTCACCGGCGTGCCGTGCGTCGTGGACCTGGCCGCGATGCGCGACGCCATGAAGCGACTCGGCGGGGATGCGGCGCTCATCAACCCGGCCGTGCCGTGCGACCTCGTGATCGACCACAGCGTGCAGGTGGATGCGTTTGGAACAAAGACAGCCCTGACGATCAACGCCGAGCGCGAGTTCAGCCGGAACAACGAGCGCTACGAGTTCCTCAAATGGGGGCAGCAGTCGCTGTCGAACTTCCGCGTCGTGCCCCCGGCCACGGGCATCGTGCATCAGGTCAATCTCGAATACCTCGCGCAGGTGGCGTGGGTTCGCGCCATTGACGGCGAGGATGTTGTGCATCCCGACTCGCTCGTCGGCACCGACTCGCACACGACGATGATCAATGGGCTGGGCGTCGTCGGCTGGGGCGTGGGCGGCATCGAGGCCGAGGCCGTCATGCTCGGCCAGCCCATCTACATGCTCACGCCCGAGGTCATCGGCTTTCGTCTCAAGGGCAAGTTGCCCGACGGGGCCACGGCCACGGACCTCGTGCTCACCGTGACCGAAATGCTCCGCAAGCGCGGCGTGGTTGACAAGTTCGTCGAGTTCACCGGACCCGGCGTGGCGGCGCTCTCCATCCCCGATCGCGCCACCATCGCCAACATGGCGCCCGAGTATGGCGCGACGATGGGCTTTTTCCCCGTGGACAAGGTGGCGATTGAGTTCATGCGATTCACGGGTCGCGACGAAGCGGCCGTGGTTGCCGAAGCCTATTGCAAGGCCAACATGCTCTTCCGCACGGATGATTCGCCCGAGCCGCAGTTTACGGACGTGCTTGAACTTGATCTGGGCACGGTGCTGCCATCGCTGGCGGGGCCGCGACGCCCGCAGGATCGCGTGCTGCTTTCGCGCGTGCGCTCCGCGTGGCAGAAGGAACTCGCGGACGTCTTTGGCAAGAAGTGTCCCGGCGAAGCGATCAATCTGAATCGCTGGGTGAACGAGGGGGGGGCGACGGCCGGGCCGGGCAACGGCACGACTCCAAGCCCGGAACCCACGGGCGTGTGCGTCGAAACTGAGGGGCGTCGATACATGCTGCACCACGGCGATGTGGTTATCGCCGCGATCACGAGTTGCACGAACACGAGCAATCCCGACGTGATGCTCGCGGCCGGGCTTGTCGCGCGAAAGGCCCGCGCGCTTGGCCTGACGCGCAAGCCGTGGGTCAAGACCTCGCTCGCCCCAGGCTCGAAGGTCGTTACGGAGTATTACGACAAGGCCGGGTTGACGGAAGACCTCGAAGCCCTCGGCTTTCACCTCGTGGGCTATGGCTGCACGACATGCATCGGCAACTCCGGGCCGTTGCCCGACGCGATTGAAGCGGGCATCAAACAGGGCGATCTGGTTGTGGCGTCGGTGCTGTCGGGGAATCGCAACTTCGAGGGGCGTGTGCATCCGCTGGTGAAGGCGAACTATCTGGCGAGTCCGCCGCTGTGCGTGGCGTATGCGATCGCGGGGACCGTGGACATCGACCTGGTGACCGAGCCATTGGGCGCGGGCAAGGACGGCAAGCCGGTGTATCTGCGCGACATCTGGCCCACGCACGAGGAGATTCGCGCGATCAAGGCGAAGTGCATCACTTCCGAGCAGTATCGCACGCAGTATGCCAACGTGTTCACGGGCAACCCGACGTGGAACGCCGTGCCCGTCAGCCGTAGCGACCTGTACCCGTGGCGAAGCGACAGCACCTACATCCAGAACCCGCCGTTCTTTGAGACGATGCGCGAGCAGCCCGACGCGATCAAGCCCATTCGCGGGGCGCGGTGCCTGGCGCTGCTGGGCGACAGCGTGACGACGGATCACATCTCCCCGGCCGGGGACATCGCGGAGAACTCGCCCGCCGGCGACTATCTCAAGAGCCAGGGCGTGTCGAAGCGCGACTTCAATTCGTACGGCTCGCGCCGCGGAAACGACCGCGTGATGACGCGCGGCACCTTCGCCAACGTTCGCGTCAAGAACAAACTGGCCGTGGACCCCGCGACGGGCAAGGTCCGCGAGGGCGGCTGGACGCGCGACATGTCGGGCGCGGGCAAGGGCGCTCTCGCGTGGATCTATGACGCCAGCGTGAACTATCGCAAGGAAGGTACGCCGCTGGTCGTCCTCGCCGGAAAGGACTACGGCATGGGATCGAGCCGCGACTGGGCCGCCAAGGGCACGATGCTCCTGGGCGTTCGCGCGGTGATCGCCGAGTCCTTTGAACGCATCCACCGCTCGAATCTCGTCGGCATGGGCGTCTTGCCGCTGACTTTCAAAGATGGCGCCACGGCCGCGACGCTCGCTCTCGATGGCACGGAACGGTATGACATCGTGTTGCCGGCGGTGTTTGAGCCGCGATGCGATGTCGAAGTGATCGCGACGCGAACGACGGGGCCGAATGCCGGCGAGGCCGTCACGTTCACATGCACCTCGCGCGTCGATACGCCGGTGGAGATCGAGTACATGAGGCACGGCGGGATTCTCCAGACGGTGATCCGTCGGAAACTTCAGTCCGCGCGGCAGGGCACCGGATCGCGCTGAGATCACGAATCGAGTGTGCCGCCGACCGCACTTCGTGGTCGGTGTGTAGGGCGTGATGTGTTGATGAGTCCACGCCGTGGCTGCACCGACCGGCTCCGAGGACTCCGCCCGTCGGTGGCACGCGCGGACCGCTTGCGGAGCGATCGGTGTACCCCGGCAATCCTGCCCGGCCATCACTAGACTTCCGCGATGTGGCCGTCGATTCAGAAGGGCATTTCGCGGACGCGTGAGTTTTCGTTGGCGCGTGGGATGTCGCTGACGCGCGGCATTTCGCTTGCCGACAAGTGCCTGATTCTCTTTGGCGGGGCGGTGGTGCTGATCGTGATCGCGGCGTTGATGCTGCCGTGGCTGCGGATGCGGTCGCTGGTGGCCGAGAGTCAGGACGACATCGCGCGGCATGTGTATGAGGCGTGGCGGCAGGCCTCCATCACGGCTGAGCCGCCGCTGCCGCATCTGAGCGACGCGGAGATCTCGGTGCTTGACACTGCTTCCGCCGTGATCGCCAACGATCGCTTCCTGCGTCGGACGCTTGTAGAGTTTGCGGACGACCCATCGCTGGTGGAGCGCACGGGCGTGGTGCGCGTGGAGAATGGGCGTGTGCATCGTTACGTTCGCGCCGATCGCGGCGAGGGGGGGGCCGTTCGATCGCTCATCATCGTCGAGCGCCCCTTTGAGGCCGGCGCGTGGATGACCACGGTCAACACGGTCTATCTGCTGGGCGCGGCCTCGGTGGTCTCCGGCCTGGCCGTGGTGGTCTTCTGGCTCATCACGCACCGGATCATCCTCGGCCCCGTGCGGCAACTTCGCGAGACGACCGAGCGCGTGCGTCTGGGGGACATGTCGATTCGCTCGAGCATCAAGACCGGCGACGAGTTCGAGTCGCTCTCGGACACGTTCAACGCCATGCTCGCCGAACTTCAGAAGAGCCAGGCCGAACTCCGCGCCGTCAGCGCCGCAAAGGATGTCCGCATGACGGAACTGACCGAGGCGAACTCGGCCCTGCACGATGCGGCCAGGCTCAAGGGCGAATTTCTCGCCAACGTCAGCCACGAACTGCGCACGCCGCTGAACTCCATCATCGGCTTCGCCGAACTCCTGCTCGAAATCGCCAACTCGGAACAGACAACGACGCCCGACGAAACGTCGCGCCTGGCGCGACGCGTGAAGTACTTGACGAACATTGTCACGGCCGCGAGGAATCTGCTCGACTTGATCAACAGCCTGCTGGACATGGCGAAGATCGAGGCCGGTCGCGTGGACCTTGTCATCACGAAGGTCTCGATGCGCGACGCGTGCGAAGCGCTGATCGGTCTGATCTATCCGCAGGCGGAGCGCAAGCGCGTCTCGCTGAAACTGGAGGTCGCGCCGGACATCCCGATCGTCGAGACGGACCTCCAGAAACTCCAGCAGATCATTTTCAATTTCCTGTCGAACGCGGTGAAGTTCACCGAAGGCGCGGACATGTCGGGCGTCAAGGGCGAGGTGATCCTGCGCGCAGAGCGTCTGCTCGGCGATGATGAGGGCGAGCGCGTGCGCATCAGCGTGATCGACAACGGCCCTGGCATCGATCCGAAGGATCATCAGAAGATCTTTGAGAAGTTCCATCAACTCGATGGCGGACACACGCGCAAGCACACCGGCGCGGGCCTGGGCCTGGCCATCTCGCGCGAACTGGCGTCGATGCTCCAAGGCGAGATTCAGGTCGTCTCCGACATCGGACGCGGGTCGATGTTCAGCCTCATCCTGCCGCTGCGACTGGATGCGAATCGAATCGAAGAGGCACGACTCGAAGGCGCGCTGCGCGGCGCGCTGGCTGGACGACGAACGTGGCAGGACGCCGCCGCACGCGTGCGATGATCGCTTCGCCCGGTCGCACTGGCGGACAAGCCGCCAGTGGCACAGGCCACCGGTGGCATGGGCCGGTGCCGTCAAGGCTCGGTGTAGTTCCGGCGCGACTCGGATGTGAAGAGTCCGCGAGGCCGGAGCCACGCGATGCCCCCCCCCGCCGCCGCCAGCAGCACAATCGCCTCCACGGCCGTGATGACCAGCGCGACGAGCGCGAACACTTCACTCGCGGCGATGGCCAGAATCGCGGCGAGGCCCGCGGAGCCCGACTCGCGAAAGCCCAGCGCCCCGGCCGGGCTTGCCACGCCAATCAGAAAGTGCGCCATGGCCAGCAACAGCGCATCAGCCGGTGACAACGCATGGCCCACGATCGCCGCGGCGACCATGAACCGCGCAGCCTGCACACCGAAATCGACCAGCCGCAGCGCGACCGCCCCCACCAGCGTCGGCCCGTGAGCAAGCATCGCAAGGCCGTGGTGCATGTCGCCAAACGCCCGCGTGCGAAAGAGCCATTGGCACGGCCGCAGTTTCAGCGGATCGGCGATGGCGTGCAATCTCACCAGGCCGCGTTCGCCCGCGAACGCGCGAGCGAGGTAGTACACCGCGCTGCCGGCGGCGATCACACCCGCAAGACTCAGATACACCCAGCGCGGGCCGATCGATGGCTCGAACAACGTCACCAGCACCAGCGGCGCGATGGCCGCGAGCATCGTCACCGCCACGGCCGCGAACCACCCGCCGATCATGAGCACCGGCAACCCATCGCGCCGATTGTGAATCACCACGCGCGAGATCAAGCTCAGTTTGAACGGCAGATAGTTGAGAAACGTCGCGATCGCATTGACCGCCTGAACAGCAACGAAAGACAGCCTTCGCACGGGACGAAGCACGAGCCAGAACGCGCCGCCGTTGATCGCGAGCGTCACCAGCGTCAGCCCCGCGAGCGCAGCCAGCGAGACCCACGACGCATCGCCCAGGCGCTCGAGTTGCTCGCGGTTGCTCTCGCTCAGCGCGAGCGACGCGGCCCACGCAAGCAGGCCGAGGCCGATCGCAAAGCCGACCAGTTGCACGGCCATGCGAACAGCGCGTCGCGCATGTGTCGGCGGCGTCGCGGTCACGGCGCATCCTCCGGTTCGCGCATGAGGTAGATGGCGCGGGCGGCGGCGGGCCAGGTGTGCAGGGGCGTGGCGTGCTTTGACAGCCACGCGGCGATGGCCGCGGGATCCAGCGCGGGATCCAGCCAGCCGGAACGAT
Source organism: uncultured Phycisphaeraceae bacterium (assembly GCA_964614515.1). GTDB lineage: Bacteria > Planctomycetota > Phycisphaerae > Phycisphaerales > UBA1924 > CAZTPJ01. The sequence goes on from CAZTPJ010000018.1 coordinate 25,517, forward strand.
GCAGGCGATCGAGTTCACTGGCGTCAACGAGCACGGCGGAGATGCGCATGGCGCGAAGCGTGCGCGTCCACGACTCGGGTTCATCGGGCGCGCCGCGCATGAGTTCCGCCAGCGGCGCGAGATCCCATGTCGCCGCGTAATACACCGGCGGGCGGATGTACAGCGGCGTGGCCGTGCCAATCAGCGTAACGCGTGCAGGGGGGGGGACGAGGAGATTCAGCACGACCTCGGGCGAGGCGAGGTCAATGAACTGTCGCTGCTGCTCGGGCGTGGCGGCGGCGAACGGCTCGCGCACGAGTTCACCCGAAAACTGCGGCGGCCCGCCGGCGAGCAGGCGATTGGGCAAGCCCCCGCGCTGCCCCGCGAAGATCACGATCAGCGCGATGGTCTGCGCGGTGATGAGCAGGCTCGCGAGAATGATCGGCGCATGCCCCATGAACCGCCGCGCGGAGGGGGGGGTGTCGGCCTTGCCCGGCGGCGCTCGTCCTCGTTCGCCCGAAGGCCCAAGCGCCAGCGCGATCAGCAGCCCGCCATGAATCAGCAGCGGGATCAGAAACCGCGACTGAACATGTGTCGCAAAGAGCCACACCAGAATCTGCACGAAGGCCCCGGCGAGGACGACCACCGCCACGAACCGCGTGCGCGGACGAACGCAGGCGAACAGGCCCGCAAGCAGCACGCTCGGAAAAAACATGAGCCACTGCGCGTGCAACATGCCGCGATGCCGCGCCCCCGCGGGATCGCGTGCGTCGGGAAGCACCATCAGCGACAGCCGGTCGATCAGCGATCCGTTGAACGAATGGGCGGCCGTGTATCGCGCAACTTGCTCCGGCGTCCAATGCGCCAATCCGAATACCGACGTGAGGAACGGAAAGACCGGGTTGCCCCCGTGCAGCGCGTTGCGAATCAGCCAGGGGCAGAGCATGAGCGTGCCGGCGAGCGCGGCCGAGACGAGCGTGATGGTTGCGCCCGTGATGGCGCGGGAGCGCGACATGTCGCCCCGCGCGGCGGCCTCATGCTCAAGCGCGAGGATGAGCAGGGCGAGGGGGGGGGCGAACATGAGCATGGCGGTTGGCTTGGCGCTGGCGGCCGCGCCGATCAGCCCGCCGATGAGCGCCCCGCGCACGACGCGGTGCAGCGATGACTCGAACGCGCAGATGTACGCCCCGGCCGCCAGCGCGATCATCGCCATTTCGTTGTACGCAAGCGAGCCGACGACGATGGTCCAGGGCGTGGCGAGGGTCATGATGCCCGCAAGGGGAGGGATCAGGCGGAGGGCAGGCGGGACGCCCGCCCCACCAACCTCCGCATGGCCATTCACGCGAACGAGCATCGCCCTCGCCGCGGCCGCGATCAGCCACGCCGCGATCAATGTCAGTCCCGCGTGCAGATACTGACACGCCAGCAGCGCAACGCCATCGCCCGCGACCAGCCCGACATGCGGCGATCCACCCACCGGCGAACGCGGCACACCCATCAGCGCCCCCACATGCACAAACGCGGCCTCGACATAACTCGGCAGATACGAATAGACGTTGTGCTCCAGCGGATGCAGCGAGCCGCGGATGAACCACTCCTGCGGCAGTTGCAGGTGATAACTCAGCGCGTCATACCCGCCGAACTCAGAATCCCACAGCCAACCCGGCGGCGACGCCGCGGCCACGAGCAACACGCCCGTCGCAGGAATCGCAAGCACCACCGGCCACGCCAGCGTGATGGCGAGTTGGGCTTTCGCGTGCTGCCTCGCAAGTTGATGCGCGAGCAGGCCCAGCCCGATGATGGTCACGCCCCGCGCGGTCATCGGCCCCCCCGCCCCGCACAACAGTCCACTCCACGCCAGCGCATGACTCAGCGTCAGCGCGATCGCCAGACCCACGGCCATCTGCATCGCCCACGCGCTGGGCGCAGCGCGAAACGCGGGCCTCGCGAGCCTCCCAAGGCCCAGCGCGGCGAGGAGATACGCCGCGGCCGGGACGCCGCCGCGCACCAGCGCATCGGCCAGCGCGATCAGCCGCGCGGACAGCGGATCCAGATCAAGCGTCGCGCGTCCCAGCGACGCCACAATCGCCATGACCAGCAGAACCGCGCCGACGCAGGCGGCGGCGGGCAGCATCGAACCAACGCGACGTGATGGGGACGGGTCGGTCATCGGCCCGAGAGTCTACACGCTTTGGCGCGTAGGATTGTCTCCCCCGCGACGACGGGGCACGCATGGCGACAATGGCAACAACCGCGGTTCGACCGGCTCAGGTGGTGATGAACCTCGTGGCCCAGCAACTGGCCGTGCGCTATCGACGCGCATGGCTCGGATTCGCGTGGATGCTGCTGGTGCCGCTGGCGGCGATGACGGCCATGAGCCTTGCCGTCTGGCTCATTCTCGCCGGCGTCGGTGGTCGCGATTCGGAGTTTCTGGCGAGAATCGTCGTGAGCCTGCCGGTGTATCTGCTCTTTCAGAGCACGATCCTATCGGCCAGCGGCTCACTGGTCGGGCATCAGGATATCCTGCGCCGGCACAGCGTCAATCGCATGGTCTTTCCCATCTCCGCGTCCATCACGGCGCTGGTGGAATATGGCGTGGCGTCGCTGACGCTCGTGCTGCTGGGGTGGTGGGTCGGCGTTCATGCCGGGCCGGAAGTCGTGACGGTGGTCATCGGCGCGGCGTGCATCTGGATGTCGGCGATGGGGATCGGACTGATCGGCGCCATCGCCGTGGTCCACTTCCGCGACATGCAGCATGTGCTCCAGGTCGGGCTGAATCTGCTCTATTGGGCCACGCCCATCCTGTACGCCATCGAACGCGTGCCCGAGCAGTTGCGCCCGCTATGGTCGCTCAATCCCGTCGCGACGATGCTCTCGCTGTATACGGATCCGCTGGTTCGCGGGGAGTGGGCGTCGGGCACGGCCGTGATGACGAGCGTGGGAATCGCGATGGTCCTGTTCGCGACGGGGGTGATGTTCTTCCGTCGCTATGAGCGTCAGGTGGTGTTCAGCCTATGACCAGCGGCGAGGCAATCGTGGAGTTGCGTGACGTCAGCCTTCGCTTTCGGCTGTTCACGGGTCGAAGCCATTCCCTGCGCGATTTGGTCGTGTCGCGCGTGCGAGGGCGGAAGTCCGGGGCGACGCGCGATCTGTATGCGTTGCGCGATGTCACGCTGACGTGCCGCGAGGGAGATCGCCTGGGCGTCGTGGGGGCCAACGGCGCGGGCAAGACAACCCTGCTTCGCGTGATCGCGGGCGTCTTTCCACCAACGACGGGCACGATGCGCTGCGATGGACACGTCGTGCCGCTGCTCGAACTCGGGCTTGGATTCAACGGCGAACTCACCGGGCGCGAGAACATCGTGCTCGCGGGCGTGCTGCTGGGCAAGACCCGCCGCGAGGCCAGGACCATGGCCCCGCGCGTGCTCGAGTTCGCCGAACTGACCGAGTTTGGCGAGTCGCCCGTGAAGTATTACTCCAGCGGCATGGCCGCGAGGCTCGCCTTCAGCGTCGCGATGGAGACCGAACCGGACGTGCTGCTGCTCGATGAGGTTTTCGCGGTCGGCGACATTCACTGGATCAAGAAGGCCGAGGAGCGGATCACGGGCCTGCTGGATCGGGCGCGGGTGGTCATCATGGTGTCGCACAACCTCGGGTTCATTCGTCGGCTGTGCAACCGGGCGATCGCGCTGGATCATGGCGTGGTCAAGGCTGAGGGTTCGGTCAATGACGTGCTGTCCACCTATGAGGCGACGACCAGCGCGCGCGGCAAGCCCGTGATCGACAACCGCGCCACCAGCGCGTCAAAGATCCACATCACGCGCTCCGGGCGACAGTTGGACGTGCGCGTCGAGAACGCGCCGCTCTTTGGCGAGTGCTGGGTCGGCGTGTTCCCCCCCGGCGCCGACCGCACAGGACATCTCGCGTGGCGAAAACTCCCCACGCACGAGCCGATCCTCCAGTTCGTCCTCCACGGCAATGAACCACGCGAGATACGCCTGTATCGCTGGTCGCCCGCGGGCGAGACGCTGGAAGCCATGGTCGAGGTGACGTGACCCCACGCCGCGACACATCACACTTTCGCGGCCTTCCACGCACCCGCGTATCCTCTGCCGAGGCATGAGCGATTCACGCGACACCCCGGCCATGCGTCAGTTTCGACGCTTCAAGACCCAGCATCCGGGGTGCGTGCTGCTCTTTCGCATGGGCGACTTCTACGAGTCCTTCGATGAAGATGCCGTCACCCTGCACAAGGCCCTGGGTCTGACGCTGACGCAGCGCACGGCCGGCATCCCCATGGCCGGCGTGCCGCATCATCAACTTGAGACGTATCTCAAGCGCCTCAGCGCGTTGGGTTTTCGCGTCGCCGTCGCGGATCAGATTCAGGATCCCAAGGATGCGAAGGGAATCGTGGAGCGCGCGGTCACGCGCGTCGTCACGCCAGGAACGCTCACCGATGAGGCGCTGCTGAGCGAGAGCGGATCGAGCCGGCTCGCCGCCGCGAGCGTTGCCGGGCGCGAACCGGGCCTGCGCATCGCCGTGGCCGTGCTTGATCTCTCGACCGGCGAGTTTGTGCTCGTTGAGACGGCGGCGGAGGGTTTCGCGGATGAACTCTCGCGGCAGAGCGTGCGCGAAGTCCTCGTGCCCGAATTTTTCAACGCCGATGCACCCAAGGTCTTGTCGGAAGCAGCGCAGCAGGCCGGCGCGGCCGTGACGACGCGGCCGGCATGGCAGTTCCGCCAGGCCGAGGCGATCGAAGCGCTGCTTGGACAGTTTGGCGTGTCGACGGTCGCGGGGTTCGGGCTAAGTGATTCGGATGCGTGTCTTGGTCCGGCGGGCGCGGTGATTCGCTACCTGATCGAGACGCAGGCGGCGGAAGTCGAGGGCGACGCGACCAAGCCGGGAATGCTGCCGCGACGTCGTGCGACATTGGCGCACCTTCGTCCGCCGCGACGGCTTGATCCCGGGGAGTACTGCATCGTCGATGGGACAAGTCTGCGGGCGTTGGAGGTCGAGCGGACGATGCGTCCGGGCGTGGGCGGGGGGGGGGGGATCGCTCGCTCATCGGCCTGTTCCTCGCGAAGGAATGTTCGCCGCGCACGCCGATGGGCAAGCGCCAGATCGCCGAGTGGATCCGTCGTCCGCTGGCGAAGCGCGAGGCGATCGAAGCGCGACTCGCGGGCGTGGCGGCGCTGGCCGAGGATCGCACGATGGCCGCGGCCGCCGGCGCAGCGCTGGGCGAGATTCAGGACATTCCGCGCATCGCGGCGCGGGTGGCGCTGGCGCGGGCGTCGCCGCGCGATCTTGTCGCGCTGGCGGCCTCGATCTCGGCCATTCCGGCGGTGATCGAATGTGTGTCATCGACGCCGGCGCTGGCGGGGCTGGTCTCGGCGCTGGGCGAAGCGCATGGCGCGCTGGCCGCGTTCGCCGCGAGGGTGACGACGATGTGCGTCGAGTCGCCGCCCGCGCACGCCCGCGAGGGGGGGGTAATCCGCGACGGCGTGGACGCCGAACTCGACGAGGCGAGACTCCTGTGCCGCGACGCGGGAACTTGGCTTGCCGAGTATCAACGCGCGCTGCTTGACAAACACAAGCTCCCGGGCATCAAGGTTGGGTACAACAAGGTCTTTGGCTATTACATCGAACTCACGGCCGCGCAGGCCGTATCCGCCCCCCCCGAGTTCACACGTAAGCAGACGCTCAAGAACGCCGAGCGGTATATCACGCCTGAACTGCGCGATTTTGAAGACCGCGTGACCACGGCCGAGGCCCGCGCCACCGAGCGCGAGCGGGCGCTGTTCGACATGCTCTGCGATCAGGCGGCGGAGTTGCTCTCTCCGATGAATGCGGCGGGCGATGCGCTCGCGGCGCTCGATGCGACGTGGGGCTTTGCGGAGCGCGCCGTGCGCAGCCGGTGGATTCGTCCGGAACTGACGGACGCGCCCGCGTTGTCGCTGCGCGAATCTCGACATCCGGTGCTCAGCGAAATCCTCCGCGACCGATTTGTGCCCAATGATCTCGATCTCGGCGTGCAGGGGGGGGACGAGGCCACGCTCGCCCTCATCACCGGGCCGAACATGGCCGGCAAGTCCACGTTCATTCGCCAGGTCGCCCTCGTCGTGTTGTTGGCGCACGCGGGTTCGTTCGTGCCCGCGGGGGCGGCGACCGTCGGCCTGACCGATCGCATCTTCACGCGCGTCGGCGCGGACGACGCCCTGCACGCAGGCCAGAGCACATTCATGGTCGAAATGACCGAGACGGCAACCATCCTCAACAACTGCACGGCGCGATCCGTTGTCGTGCTCGATGAGATCGGGCGCGGTACGAGCACGCTCGACGGCCTGTCGCTGGCGTGGGCGATTGCGGAGCGCCTGGCCGGCGGACTTCGCGATCAGCGCGGCCCGCGCACGCTCTTCGCCACGCACTATCACGAAATCACGTCGCTTCAGGAAGAGATGCCCGATCGCGTGCGAAACCTGCGGGTCGAAGTTCGCGAGTGGCCCGCGGGCGACCCGGCCGCACAGATCGTCTTCCTCCATCGCATCTCGCCCGGGCGCAGCGATCAGTCGTATGGCCTGCACGTCGCGCGACTCGCGGGCGTGCCGGAACAGGTCGTCGCGCGGGCGCGAAGCATTCTGCACTCGCTTGAAGTCCAGCATCGCACGGCCGAGGCGCGCGAAGGGGGGGGCGAGGATGCCCCGGCCGTACGCAAGCGGGCCAGATCCTCCGTGCCGCAACTTCCGCTCTTTGCACACAACGAACCGCATCCGGCCATTGAGGAACTCAAGCGATTGCGCCTCGACGGCCTCTCGCCGCTCGAAGCGTTCGACGCGCTGCGACGATTGCGCATGATGACGGACCACTCGCAGGACTGAAGCGCGGGAGTCACGCGCCGTCGCCGCGTTCGCTCGCCTCACATGCGCGATCGCCCGCGAAGCAGCTCCGCGATGCCCCAGTCAAACACGCGAAGCACATTCGAATAGTCATCCGTCCACGGACGAAAGCCTGGGATATACGGCGTCGGCCCCCACAGGCCCGTATTCACCAGCGGCGCGATGTCCGACGCATCACGCGCCAGCATCACCCAGATCGAATCAAACCGCCCATCCGCCGCCTGCTCGGGCGTCAGCGGCGAGTCGCTGCTCGACACCGTCACCAGACCAAGGTCCGTCGCGATCGCCGCCAGCACCGGGTCCAGAATCAAGTATCGATTCGAAATGTGAAACGCGAGCATCCCCCCGGGGGCGAGGCGGCTCATATACATCTCCACGGCCTCTTTCGTGAGCAGATGCGTGGGAATCGCATCGGATGAGAACGCATCGAGTACGATCAGATCAAACTCGCCTTCGTGCCGTGCGAGCGTCTGTCGGCCGTCGCCGAGGATGATGTCGATCCCGCCCTCGCCGCCGCGGTCTCGCGCATCGCGCAGATACGTGAACCACGCCGGCGTGTCCGCGATGCGCACGACCTCCGGGTCAATCTCGAAGAAGACGAAATGATCGCCCGCGCGGCGATATGCGGCCATCGCCCCCGTGCCAAGGCCGACAAGGCCCACGCGGCGGTAGTGGTTCTCGTCGGCCGTGCGCATCGTGCGAAAGGCGTGGCCGATCGGTCCTTCGCGGTGGTAATAGGCCAGCGGGGTATCGAGGCGCGTGTGGTCCTGCATGCCGTGGAGCGTCGTGCCGTGATTGAGTTGCATCATCGTGCGTATCGTGCCGCCAGGTTCGATCGATCGCAGCGCCAGCACGCGATGCACCCCAAAGAACGACCGCGACGCATACATCGTCTCGCCCGTGCCAGTCTGCTGTACATGTGCGGCCGTCAGCAGGACCAGCAATCCCACCGCAAATCGCTTGGGCCGCGTCGCAAGCAGGAAGACGAAAAAGACCGGCACGCCGAGCGTCATGACGAGTCCAAACAAGCCCAGCCCGCGCGGGAACCACCGCGACTCGATCAGGCTCAGCGCAATATCGATGAAGACCATGACGATGGCGATGGCGCAAGGCACAGCGCCGTCAAGGATCGTCGCCAGACGCGGCGAACCTTCATCAAGCCCGAGGATCAGTCGCGCCCCCTTGATCGCGCGGTCAACCATCGTGCGCGGCGGCTCGCTGTCGTGGTCAACTGCGGACTCCGTTGGCGGGCGAAGCAGGCAGATCACCACCAGCGCGATCGGATACTCAAGAATGCTGGTGAAGACAATCGGCGCAACCAGCGCGTTGAACACGCCGCCGAGAACCCCCCCCACCGCGATCCACATGTAGAACTCGGTGAGTTTCGCCGTTCGTGGCCGTAGCGCCGCCAGCCGCGCATGACACACAAGACTGCCAAGCAACAAGAACGCGAGATGCATGATGACCAGCATCGCGATGGGACGCTTGGCCTCCAGCAGGAACGCCAGCGCCACCGCGATCGCCAGAATCGGCAAAAGTCGCGACGCCGACCTTAGCGGCAACACCTGACGACGCGCAAATGCGAGAATGAACGTGAGCAGATAGATCGACAGCGGAACCACCCACAGCAGCGGCACGGCCGCGATGTCCGTCGAGAGATACTGCGTCACGCCGAGCATCAGGCTCGACGGCGCAAACGCGAGCGCGATCCAGAGGATACGCCGCGGCCAGGTGATGTCGGACGATTCCGAACTTGCCTCGCTCGAAGTCCCCTCCTTCGATATCGCGGCCCCGGCCGTGCCGCGACGAAGCAGCACCACCGCGCACACGACGACGAACACCGCCCACACGATGTACCCCGCGCTGAACACCGTCCACTGTTCACGCACCCCGATCAGCCGTTCGATGATCAGCGGATAGCCGAGCAGGGCGATCAGGCTTCCGGCGTTGCTCGCGGCGTAGAGGAAGTATGGATCGTGCGACTGCGCATGGCCCGTCGCGGCGAACCAGCGCTGAAGCAGCGGCGCACCCGTCGCCAGCACGACAAACGGCAAGCCCACCGTGATCCCCAGCGTCGCCAAGAGCCACAGCACGGGCGAGTCCTCCGGCGATGGCACGCGCCCCGCCGGCCCGCCAAGCCACAAAACCGCCAGCGGCAGCAGAATGATGAGCATGTGCAGGATCGCCCCGCGCCGCGGATGCACTCGATCACCCACGCCATGCGCATACGCATACCCGCCGAGCAACGCGGCCTGAAAGAAGACCATGCATGTGTTCCACACGGCCGGACTTCCGCCCAAACCGGGCAAAAGCATCTTGGCGACCATCGGCTGCACGAGGAACAACAGCCCCGCGCCGATGAACATGGCGATGGTGAAGAGGGCAAGCACGGGCAGAGCCTATCCGATCCCGGGAGGTTTCTCAAAAGAGCCGATCGCGCAAGCGATCGAGTCTTCCCCGATCCCCGCTCGAATCGGGGCCCAGAAGCACCGAAGTCGCTCGCATACCCCCGAACCACGCACGCCCACGACATGCGACTTCGGTGGCACGGGTGAGGCCCAGCGACACCGCACATGGCAACTTGACTTCCGCCGACTCGCCGCTATTCTCTGCCCGTCATGAGTCTTGCCCCTTCAATGTCGATGGTTATGGCCATGCCCAGCCCGGGCGCGGGAGACCGCGTTGGGATGGGCGGCCTGGCTCGCTGACTCAGGCACACCCTCCACAACGTCACAGGCTCCAGCGTCCGGGCGAATCAACGCAACGGTGTTGTTGTTTTTCATCCGCACGCACATGCGGCCGGGCGCTCATCCCGCGCCCGCCCCGATCAACACAGAACCAGGAGCCGACAGTGACATACCGATTTGACACGCTCGCGATTCACGCCGGTCAGCCCAACGAAGCGCTGACAGGCGCGGTGGTGACGCCGATTTATCAGACAACCACATACGCGCAGGACGAGCTCGGCGGCTCGCCCGCGTGGTGTTACACGCGAACAGGCAACCCCACGCGAACCGCACTTGAAGATTCTCTCGCCGCACTCGAAGGCGGCGCGCACGGCCTCGCGTTCGCCTCGGGCCTTGCGGCCGCGAACGCCGTGCTGCAGGGACTGCTCGCCGGCGGCGATCACGTCGTCGCGTCGCAGGACCTCTATGGCGGATGCTATCGACTCTTCACCAAGGTCTTCGCGCGATTCGGCGTGGGCTTCTCGCTTGTGGATTCAACCGATCCGCAGCGCGTGGCCGAGGCCATCACGCCGCGAACCAAACTCCTCTGGCTCGAAACGCCGTCAAACCCGCTGCTTCGCGTGACGGACATCGCGACATGCACGGCCATCGCCAAGTCCCGCGGCATCATCACGCTCGTGGACAACACATTCGCCACGCCGGTCTTCCAGCGCCCGCTCGATTTCGGCGCGGACATCATCCTTCACAGCACGACGAAGTACATCGGCGGGCACTGCGATGTGCTCGGCGGCGCGCTGGTCGTTCGCGATTCAGCGTTGTTTGAGCGACTGAAGTTCATTCAGAACGCCGGCGGCGCCACGCCCGCGCCGCAGGACTGCTTCCTGCTCTTGCGCGGGATCAAGACGCTGTCGCTTCGCGTGCGACGACACGAGGAGATCGCCCGCGAGATCGCGACGTATCTCGAGTCGCACGCCGAGGTCGAGCGCGTGATCTATCCCGGCCTGCCATCGCATCCGCATCACGCCCTGGCCGCGAAACAGGCCACCGGCTTCGGCGCGATCGTCTCGGCCGAGTTCGCCGGGGGTGTGGATCGCGTTCGCTCGCTGGTGTCGCACCTGCGGCTGTGGCCGTTGGCCGAGAGTCTCGGCGGCATCAAGTCGCTGCTGTGTCACCCGGCGACGATGACGCACGCGGCCGTGGAACCCGCGGAGCGATTGCGCATCGGGATCGGCGATGGCCTGGTGCGATTGTCGGTTGGACTTGAAGATCCCGCGGACCTGATTGAGGATCTTGATGCAGCGCTGCGGGCGACCGCGCGCGACGCGGGCATCCACACAGCGCACGCCGCGCGAGAGGCGGTGCGGGCATGATCGCGTTTGATCTCTTTCCACCCGCACCCCCGCGCGTGGCGCTGTTGGGCTGTGGAACCGTCGGCACGGCCGTGGCGCGGGCGTTGGTGGACAGCGCTGCACCTGCGGTGCTGACGAAGGTGCTTGTGCGCGATGCGTCGCGCGATCGGGGTGTGCCGCGCGAACTCCTCACCGACTCGTTCGACGACGTGCTCGATTCCCGCCCCGAAGTCATCATCGAGGCCATCGGGGGACACGATGACGCCCTGCGATATGTCTCGCGGGCGCTGGATCGCGGCATCTCGATCGTCACGGCGAACAAGACGCTCATCGCCCATCACGGGCCAGCGCTGTCGCGACTCGCGGCGCAGCGCGGCGTCTCGCTGCGCTATGAAGCGGCCGTCTGCGCCGCCATCCCCATCCTCGCCGCGCTCGATCACCTGCGCGGGGATCGCGTGACCTCGATCACGGCCATCGTCAGCGGCACATGCAACTTCATCCTCTCGGCCATGTCGCGCGGCGCCACGTTCGACAAGGCCCTGGCCGAGGCCCAGCGACTCGGCTACGCCGAGCCGGACCCATCGGCGGATATCTCCGGTCGTGATGCGGCCGAAAAGGCATGCCTGCTCGCGAGCGCGATCGGCCTGCCGCCGGTCACGCCCGATCGCGTGGCGACCGAAGGCATCGCGCACATCACATCCGAGGATGTCGCGTATGCGCGGCGCACGGGGCATGTTATCAAACTGCTCGCGGAGATCCGCGCGGGCGGCGAAACGCGCGTGGGGCCGGCGCTGGTGGCCGCGAATCATCCCCTGGCGCGGGTCAACGGCGCGGGCAACGCGCTGCTCATCCACGCGCAACTCGCGGGGGAATTGCTGCTACAAGGCCCGGGCGCGGGGCCGGGACCGACGGCCTCGGCAATCCTCGGCGACCTGGCGCGCTGCCTCGGGCGCGAACACGATCGTCCTGTTCATTCACCCGCCGTGCGAATGGCCGTGAACGAGCATGAGCGTCGTCGTCACGCGGTGCGCTTCTCGCGTGGCGAGCGCGGGCCTGAGAGCGTGCTGCGCGCTGTGCGGGCGCACGGGCTTGAGGCGGATGATGTCGAATTTTCGCGCGGCGAGGCTCGCGTGCTGGTGGCCGCGAGCGAGGTTGATCGCGTCGCGGCGCTTGAGTCGGCGTTCGGATCAGAAGTGCGCATCATGCCCGTCTACGAACTCGCCTCGAGTGCTTCGGGGTCACGATGATGCCGGTGGCGACGCGTCCGCCACCGGAGGCCTGATTGTCTCCCCCTCACTCCGCGCCACCAGCGCGGCCGTCATCCCATCGCCAGACACATTGATCACCGTTCGGCACATGTCCATCAGCCGGTCCACGGCAAGAACCACGGCGATGCCGTCCGGCGGCAGGCCCACGGCCTCAAGCACGATGATGAGCATGATGATCCCAGCACCGGGAATGCCGGGCGTGCCGATCGACGCGAGCACGGCCGTGAGCACGATCATCAACTGCTGCGCAAGCGTGAGTTCAATCCCGCCCATCTGTGCGATGAACAGCGCGGCGACGCCCTGATACATGGCCGTGCCGTCCATATTGATCGTCGCGCCAAGGGGGCAGACGAAACTTGTGACTTCCTCGGAGACTCCGAGGCGGTTCTGCACGCATTCCATGGTGACGGGCAGCGTCGCGGACGACGATGATGTCGAGAAGGCGAGCAGTTGGGCCGGGGCCATCGCTCGGAAGAAATGCCGATACTTCATGCCCGTGAAGAGGCGCAGCAGCAGTGGATACTCGATGAAGAGCAGCGTGCCAAGCCCAAAGAGCAGCACGCCGCAATACGCCCCCAGCGCTGTGAGGATCTTCAGCCCCATGTCCGCCACGGCCGGCACCATCAGCGCAAAGACCGCGTATGGCGCGATGCGCATGATCAGATGCACGAGTTTAACGATCACATCCGTCATTGCGTCGCAAAATGCGATGACGTGCCTCGACTTCTCGGCCGTGATCATCGTCAGTCCCACGCCGATCGCCAGCGCCGAGATAATGACCTGGAGCATCACCGTGTTGGCGATCGCGTGGAACGGATTGGCCGGGATCAAGTCCACCAACTGCTGCCAGAGATTGGGCACGCGGGCGGTCTCACCCGTGCGCTGGGCCACGGCCGCGGCGTTCTTGGTGATCAACTCCTGCTGAATCTCCGGCCCCACCCATGTGCCGGGCTTGATGATGTTGCCATAGGTCAGACCGATGAGTACGGCCGCGGCCGTGGTGGCGAGATAGATGCCCACGGTCTTGCCGCCGATGCGTCCGACCTTGCGAAGATCGCCAAGACTCGCTGCCCCGACGATGAGCGAGAACAGGACAATCGGGACGGCGATGAACCGCAGGCAGCGAAGGAAGGTCTCACCGACGAACCAGTTGAGGTTGACGACGAAGCGGACGACATTGGCCATGAATCCCGCGTCGGCGTTGACGTCGCGAAACACTCGCTCCTTCGGCGGAATCTGTTCGATGTTCGTCACGCCCTCGGGCAGCACGGGAATCGGCATCTTGCGATGCGCGATGAAGGCATCGCGGTTCTCGACGCCGAGCCGCGCCCACGTGCCCTCGCGCGTATCCGAGCCGGGATCCCACGCGGCGTTGACGATCAACCCCACGAGCATTCCCAGAATCAGGCCGATGACGATCTGCCAGTGAAGGGCGAGTTTCATGCGAGACTCCTTCGGGGCACCCAGAGTGATTGGTGTACCACGGTACACGATCTCGCGGGCCGTGACAAGCGCGGGGCGGCAACTTGTCGCGGCACTCAGTCTCGTGCCACTGAAGTCCGGTGGGACTCCAACCGACTCTCCACATCGCACAAATCATCAGAAGTCCAGTGGTCCGGACTTCAGTGCCGCGGCACACGCACAGGCGAGACGCCAGTGCCACCGGCCTTCCTGGCTGCCTTCCATAAGAAGCCCGACCGTGAGGGAGGGCTTGGAGGCGGGAGTGGATCACCGCACACCAAGTGTCTGCCGCGTCACGCCTCGCCATTGGCCGTGACGATGGAAACAACCACATCACTCTCGGTCGTCGTGGATGACGATGGAAGGGCGCTGGACTCCTCACGACCATACCCGCAGCCAAGCCCTCCCTGACGGTCGGGCTTCCTGTTCCCTCCGACGGTTTGTCACGCCCTGAACACGGCCCCCAACTTCTTCCCCAGCAGCAGCGAGGCCCCGATCAGCGTCACCGCCAGCAGCGCCATGCCCCACACGCCCATCGCGCTGGCGATGCTCGGGCCATCGCCAAGCCGTTCCATGAACGCGAAGATCGCCTTGGTGATCGGGTAATGTCGCGACTGCTGCGCCAGAATCATCGAATCGCTCACCTCCAGCATCGAGAAACTGAACACCAGCAGCCCCCCGGCCACCAGGTTCGCCAGGATCAGCGGCACGATGATCGTCAACACAGCCCGCGCCCGCGATGCGCCAAGGTTCATCGCCGCCTCTTCCAGTTCGCCCGAGGTCTGTTCGAGACCCGCGGCCGTGGAACGCACGATGTACGGCAACCGTCGAATCGAATACGCGATCACCAGCAGGGGCACGGGGTTCGGCGTGGGGCCGAGGATCATCTCACCCAGCGGGCCATCCTTGCCCATCGGCCACATCCGGCTCATCGCGACATATCCGAACGCCATGACCAGCCCCGGCACGGCCAGGGGCAACATGCACAGCGCATCGAGCAGTCGCCGTCCGGGCAGTCGCGTTCGCACCACCAGATAGGCCACGAGCAGCCCAAACGCGATCGCCAGCGCCATCGCCATGAGCGAGTACATCAGGCTGTTGGAGATCGCCTGAAACGAATCCGGCGCGGTCAGAGCCTGGTCATAGTGATCCAGCGTCCACGCCGTGGGCAGGATCGACCGATACCACGCGCCGACCTCGCTGACGCTTGTGAGCATGACGCCCAGGTGCGGCAGAATCGCCAGCAGCGTCACGCCCCCAAAGAACCCCGTCGCCAGCCACGCCGCGGGACCGGTCAGCACATGCTCGGAAGATGCACGCGACGCCTTCGCGTACATCGGATACGCACGGCCACCTAGAACCCACTTCCCGATCGCGTACAAGGCCACCGCGACGACCAGCAGCACGGCCGTGAGGGCGTACGGTTTCGCCGAGTTCTGCACTTCTTTGAGGCCGTAGAAAATCTGTACCGGCGTGACGGCGTAGAAGTCAAAGATCAGCGGGGTGCCGAGTTCGGTGAAGGCCCAGATGAAGACGAGCGTGCCGCCGGCGAAGATGCCGCTGCGAGCCAGCGGGAGTGTGATCGTGCGCAGTCGCGTCCAGAATCCCGCGCCGAGGTTCTCCGCCGCTTCATCGAGCGCGGGATCGAGATTCGCCAGCGCGGCCGCAGCGTTGAGATAGATGATCGGATACAGGTGGAGCGCCTCGACGATCACCACCCCCCAGAACCGACCCTGCCCGAGGAAGTCAAAGTCCGTGCCCAGCAGCGTGTTGAGCGCGCCCGCCCGACCCATGATCGCGCGAAGGCCGATTGCCCCTACAAACGGCGGCAGAATCAGCGGCACAAGCACAGCCGCCGTCAAGAGACGCTTGCCCGGAAACGCATACCGCGACGTCAGCAGGGCCAGCGGCAAGCCGATCGCCAGCGACAACGACGTGACGCACACGGCGATCAGCAGAGCATTGGTCAGGCCCTGGCGCGTGGCCGGATCGCGAAAAACCAACTCGATGTGCCGCAGCGTCCATCCCGTGCCCGTGGCCGCATCCGACGCGAAACCTCCGCGCAGCGTCAGGCCGATGGGATAGAGTAGGAAGACGGCGAGTACGCCCAGCGCCGCGACGAGGAGCATGTGCCGCAGAATCGCTCTCGTCGCGCGTCGCCGCGTCATGGCATCAGATCCGTGGCGGCGCGAGCGGCCGCGGGCCGAGGGTCTGGATCGTGGGCACGCCCATGCGTCGCGTGGCGAGATAGGCATTAAGATCGTCGAGCGTCACCGCGTCGATCTGCGCCTCAAGTTCCGAAAGTGATCGCGGCCGACCCAGGCGATGCTGATCCGCGGCCAGCGACCCCGCGCGGGCTGCCGTGGACTCGCCCGCGAAGACCACCGACGCCTTCATGCTCACCTTCGCGCGGTCGAACTCTTCCCGCGTGACGGCCCCGGCCGGCGAATAGATGCGGTGCAACTCGGCGAAGAGCACATCCAGGGACTCCTGCGCCTTGTCCGGCGTCGTCCCGACATACGCGAGCACGCGGGCCTCCGACCGGTTCGATCCATACCCCGCGCTGACCGAGTAGCACAGCGCCCGCTTCTCGCGAACCTCCGTGAACAATCGCGACGCCATGCCCCCCGAAAGCACGTTGATGGCCACTCGCTCCAGCATACTCGTCGGATCGCCCTCCGGCGGCGCGTCATACATCACGATGATCTGCACCTGGTTGGTCTCATCGGTCGCGTGGGCATAGCCGCGCGACGGCGGCCCGGTGATGACCGGCTCGGGCGTCGCTCCCGTCCAGCTTTGCAGCAGCGAGGCGACGCGATCGGTGACGGCGGCGGGATCCACCGCGCCGGCGATGGCGAGGATCGCGCCGCCGGGCGTGGCGCGTCGTCCCCAGCCTTCGATGAGTTCGTCGCGGGTGAGCGCGGTCAGGCCGTGTTCATCGCCATAGTGCGAACGATTCAGGGGCACGGGAAAGTGGCGTGCTCGGCACGCGATCGAGGCCCGCTCCTGCGGATCATCCGCCAGCGACGCCAGCGATTGCAGGGCAAGATCGCGAACAGGCTCGATCGCGTCCTCATCAAATCGCGGACGCAGAACCATATCCACCAGCAGCGGCAGCGCGGCGATCACACGATCCCCCAGCATCGTCGAAGACAGGCGCAGATGATGCGTCCCGGCGTCGGCCGATCGCGACGCGCCGAGAACATCGAAAGCATCGGCCTGCGCCCGCGACGCAAGATCCCCGGCCCCGCGCAGCAGCAGTTCAGCATGCATCGTGGACATCCCAAGTCGATCCGCAGGGTCCAGGGCGCACCCCGCGGGCAGCAGCCATGTGATCGCCGCGGAACGAACGCCAGTCATGGGTTCGATAATGAGCGTCAGCCCGTTTGACAGCGTGCTGGTGGTGATCGAGGACATGCGCGGAAATTACCTCGTGCCGGTTGCGGCGGAGTCTAGCCCGCCATCGCGCAGACGGCACAACCGAACCCGTCGCCACAGTGTGACGCCATCAATGTGGAAATACCCGGCCAACGCATCCAGTTGCGATCTCCGCTGCCGATACTTCCTTGCGCATGCGACGATTCATCGACGTGCTTGCTCTTCTGGCGGTCCTGGCCATTGGCCTGTTGGCGGTCATTGTCGAGCAATCGCGACGCACGGACGATCAACTCGTCGCCGACGCCGGACAGGCCGTGCGACGATTTGAACGAGAAGTCCGCGTTCGCGCGGCGACGGATGATGTGATCATCAACGGCCGTGGCTGGCCCGTGACGATCGATCCGGGCTGGTTCTCCGGCGCGCCGCCTGAAAACCCGCTGCTGACGCGGGATCGGCCGTGGGTGGAAGTGGCCGCGCCCTCCCAGGCGCATCTGCTTCATCCTGACTCGCCCGTCGCGTTCGACTCGAACATGGCGAGTTTCTGGTACAATCCGTACAACGGCGTGATTCGCGCTCGCGTGCCTCACGCACTCAGCGATCGCCAGGCCCTCGACTTGTACAACCGCGTCAACGGCACCGCGCTCGTGTCGATCTTTGCGCCGACGCCCGTGCCCGCGAAGTCGCCCACGGCCATCGCCGCGGATCAGACGCAGCCGGAGTCCGACGAAGATTCCCTTGATCCGACGCGTCCGGCGACCGTTGATGCGAACAACCCCCGCGATCCTTGACGACGCGTTCTCTCGCGAACGTGGGGGCAACGTGCGTCATCATGCGGGCAAGCGCAGACTATCTTCGATTGTCCACAATCCCGACGGCTGGCTCGCGAGCCACCGCGCCGCGCGAAGCGCGCCAAGCACAAAAAGATCCCGCGACGTCGCGCGATGCGTGATCTCGATGTATTCGCCCGCGCCCGCGAACCGAATCGTGTGCTCCCCAATCACGTCTCCACCACGAATCGCCGCGATCTGATCGTCATTGAGCGTCGCACCCGCGTGTCTGACGGCCTCGGCCAGACGCTTCGCCGTCCCTGATGGCGCATCTTTCTTGTGCTTGTGGTGGAACTCAACCAGCCCGCATTCGTATCCTTGTCCGAGCGCCTGGGCGATCATCGCGGCCGCACGCGCCATCACTGCGACGCCCAGCGACGTGTTGGGCGCGATCATGACGGGACGTTCATCGGCCGCCTTGTGAAGGCGGTCGATGGTGTCGCGCGAGAGTCCCGTGGTGCCGACGAGGATGGCCGCACGGCATCGTTTTGCGAGTTTGAGCGCACTGTCAACTGCGTGATCAGTCGAGAAATCGACGACAACATCCGCGAACGTGGTGATTTCGTCTGCGATCTGGCATTTTGGCGCGTTGGGCGCGGAGGCGACGCCGATGACCGGTGACGCAGCGCGTTCTGCGGCTGCGACGAGGTTGAACGTCGCGTCGCGCGATGCGAGTTCACAGAGTCTCGCGCCCATCCTTCCGCCCGCGCCATGCACGATGATGCGAGTCGGTTTCACGTTTGAATCGTGGTCCATGATGAAGGATACGCGCAAGATCGATCGAGAATGTTGAAGAGATTCAAGAGTCACGACCGATATAAGCGGAACAGAGCCGACGGCGCGCGCGCGTGCGCTCAACGCCGAAACACACTGGAACAGGCTCTGCATTCGTCCAGGAGATTCGCTGATGGCGAAGAAGGCAAAGAAGAAGGCCAAGAAGAAGGGCGGCAAGAAGAAGGCCGGCAAGAAGAAGGCCAAGAAGAAGGGTGGGAAGAAGAAGGCCAAAAAGAAGGCCAAGAAGAAGGCTGGTCGTCGCAAGAAAAAGGCCGCCTCGTCGCCCCTGATGCCCCTCATGTAAGACGGCATCAGTCACTTCTCTGGATCACCACCGACGACTCGGGGCCGGACAACTCCGGCCCCGCGGTCGTTTTTGGCACTTGCTCTCATCCCGCGCCCTGCAGACAATCCATCGTGCCCGAATAACACGACACCCTCGCACGCGCGCGACAAACCCTTCTCACGCAACGCAAGGGCACTCTCAACGCCGACGATTCCCCCAGAAACATCAAGTTCATTCTTGATCTCACGCGCATCTGCCCGGCCGTGCCCATCGCCGAACACGAACTCCAGGCCGAATCACTCGCGCTGATGATCCCCGATGAGGGCGATGATGCCCTGCAACTACTCGTCCGAGCGGAAGAGTTCGACGCGGCACGGGACAGGTGCGCCGATCGCTGGCAGGCGTACTTCGGACGGGCCGATCAGAGGCGATGGGCCAGACTGCGCATCGATGCAGCGCGATTCGCCGCGACCATCCTCGATGGGGCTGATCTCGCGTGGGACAGTCCGCTGGCAGCGCATCAGACCGCGCTGTGTCGCACGGCCAACGCTGACCCATCCCGCCTCGCGCAGATCTGCCGCGCCGGCTCGGAAGCCACGGCCGTGGGCGTCGATGAATGGGGCCTCGACGTGCGAACGCGGATCGGCGTGGTTCGCGTGTCGTTTATCGTGCCGGTCGATGATGTCGATGCGGCGCACATCGCGATCGCGGGCCTGCTCGGCGGCCGGGAGAACGCATGATGCGCCGACTTCGCGAGGCCCACGCGCACATCGCCCAGCACGGGCGCGCCATGGCCATGGCCCAACTCGCGGATGTCACATCACGCGAGGCGTGTCTGGCCCAATTGGCCGCCACGTCCGTCGCCACGCCGCCGGATCAATGGGTCCTCGGCGTTGGCATTCGCGCGGAGGCGTGGGCCGATCCGGTGTATCCAACTGCGCGGGAGATCGACGCGGCCGTGGGTGATCGGCCCTGCTGCGCCTGGTCGTTCGATCATCACGCGCTGGTCGCGAACTCGCAGGCGCTGGCCATCGCGGGAATCTCACGCGAGACACCCAACCCACCGCACGGCCTGATCGACCGTGACACGGCGGGCGAGCCCACGGGCCTGCTGCTCGAAACGGCCGCACACATGCTCTGGTCCCGTGTGCCCGAGCCGCAGGGCTTGGAACGAACACGGGTCGTCAAGCAGGCTCTGGCCGACTTTGCACGCCACGGCTTTGTCGAGATTCACGATCTCCACGCGCCGCTGTGGCTCGGGCGAGTCCTCGCGGAACTCGATGACGCGGGTGCTTTGCCCGCGGCTGTGTGGGTCTATGTTCCCCTGCGCGACATTGAGCGGGCCGTGACGGACGCACGGGGAGATGCCGGGTGGGAACGTCCGCGCGTGCGACTTGCCGGGGCGAAGGTCTTCGCCGATGGCACACTCAACAGCCGCACGGCCTGGATGCTGCATCCATATGTCGATGGCATCGCGGATCGCCCGTGCGGCGAGGCGATGATGTCAGTGGAGGAACTCGTAGGCGCGATTACGCGATCAAATCGGCTGGGCGTTGGACTCGCGGTCCACGCGATTGGCGATGGCGCGGTGCGGGCAGCGCTGGATGCGGCCGAGCGGGTGCGGCGCGAAGGCGGCGGGGCGCTTGCTGTCGGCAACGACGACACTGGGCATCGGAAGTCTGAAGAGTCATCGCGTCCGCCGTGGCTGCGCATCGAACACGCGGAGATCGTGGACGAGGCTGATGTGCCACGATTCGCGAAGCTCGGCGTGACGTGCAGCCCGCAGCCATGCCACCTGCTCGCCGACATCGAGGCCCTTCAGCGATACCTCCCCCACCGCCTCGATCGCGTGTTGCCGTTGCGCGAGTTGATCGACGCGGGGTGCGCTCCCGGCGCGGGCCTGTGGTTCGGGTCGGACGCCCCGATCGTGCGGCCGCATCCCGAGGACAGCATCCTCGCGGCCGTGACGCGAAGGCGAGCGGAGATGCGTGCGGCAGACGCAATCGCGCCCGGGCAGGCGATCTCGGAAGCGGAGGCGTGGGCGGGGTTCAGGCCGTCACGGTAGCGACACACCTGAATTAGCCGGCAATGCCTGCGCCTCTATAATGCATCTGCGGCCACGATGGCTATGTGTCCACGACCGACACGCCACCAGGAAGTCCACCCATGCGCAGCGACATCAACTACAACAACATCATCGACAACGACGAGGCTCGGAAGGCCCAGGCCGCCGCGGACGCCGCGCCGGACTTGCCTGCTGAGGAGATCGACGCGACGCAGTTCTATATCACGCAGCACTACCACAAGTATTCGCGCGATAACCACGAGGTCTGGCGCGACTTGTTCACGCGGAGAATGGCCGTGCTGGAGGAGCAGGTCAGTCGGACGTTCATCGACGGGCTGAAGATTCTTCGGCTCAGTCCCGATCGCCTGCCCCTGCTCTGCGACATGACGCTGGAGCGGGACTGCGAGATCACCGACGGGCGTATTCTCAAGAAGGGTACGAAACTCGAAGGCATCAACCGCTATCTCGCGGAAGTCAGCGACTGGGCGAGTTATGGCGTGCCTGGGTATCTGCCCGCCAAGTCGTTCTTCGCGTGTCTGGCCGCGCGGCAGTTTCCCACGACGGTGTTGATCCGCCCTCGCGAGGTCATGGATTACCTTCCCGAGCCGGACATCTTTCACGATGTCTTCGGCCATGTGCCCCTGCACGCCAGCCGCGTGTTTGCGGATTTTCTGCAAACCTACGGCCGGGCCGCCCTGCGCTGCGATGACCCATCTCACGTCGAACGCCTCGGGCGTCTGTTCTGGTTCACGGTCGAGTTCGGGCTGATCCGCGAGGACAATCGCCTGAAGATCTACGGCTCGGGGCTGGTCTCCAGCCATGGTGAGGCTCGCTATTCGCTCACCGGCGCGTGGGAGAAGCAGGGCCACTCCGCCGAGCCGTGCAAGGAACGCCCCGTGCCCGAGTGGCGACCCTTCGACCTTGACCGAGTCTGCGAAACACCGTTTGAAATCCATCACTATCAGCCGATCTATTACGTCCTCGAGTCGTTCGAACAACTCCGCGACGCGATGAACGAGTACGCGGACCGCGTGCTGGGAGTGGGTTCGGCGCGGTAATGCGTTATTGCGTCACGCCGCTCGCGCTGATGGACTGAACTCGAGCAGCAGCGACAGCACGTCCTGCATCTCGCTTCGCATCGCACGGCCCTCGGCCGCGTCGATCAGGCCGCGGCGGAATGCCCAGCGCTTCAGTGGCAGGTGCTGCTGATACACGAGGTTCAGCAGCGCCGGCGCGTGTTCGCCGGTGATGGCCTGCGCGGGGATCTCGCCCATCGCCACAAACGGCTCGATCAGTCGCGATACATCGCGCGCTTCGCGTATCAGCGCAGCGCGGTCATAGACCAGTCCACCCATCTCGGTCAGATCACGCCGGAACATCGCCACCGCGCACGCAGGGCGCTGCCTCGCGAAACCCAGCGCCGCATAGCCGAGGCGATATTCGCGCAGCAGATACTCATCCGGCGCCATGCGATGGTCGTGTTCCGCGGACGCGCTCGGGCGATACAGCACCGGCGAGCCAAACGCCCCATGCAACCGAAACGCGAGTTCATCATCCTCGTACCCATACGTGGATGGAAAGATGCTGAAGCCGCCCGCGCGCATCACGGCCTCGCGCGACACGCTCAGATTCAGCGTCCACGCGTGTCGAAAGCCCCAGTCGCGCCATCTCGCACGCTCGGCGGACTCGGCGTTCGCATCACCCGCTATGTGTTCGCGGCCGTGGTCCGTCGCGCGTTCGCCATCCATCCGATGGTGAAAGAAGACCATCGACGTCTCTCGAAGCAGTCGATCGAAGAGACGATCCGGCTCGTGGCGCTTCCACGGCGAACTGCCGACGATGATCGCAACGGCGATGCCGCGCTGCTCCGCTTCGGCGTGCGCGGCGACATGCGCCGCGACCCACAGGCGATCCGGCAGCATGTCATCGTTGAGCATGCCCAGCAGCCGCCCGCGGGCCTGCGCGATCAGCGCATTGCGAACGCCCGCCTGACCCATGCGCGGGCAGGGCACGACACGCACCGGCATCGGACACGTCGCCGCACGATCCTCGATCGCATGCCGCGCTGTGGTGTCAGGCCCGTCAAGCCCGATGAGTACTTCAAATCGATCGGGCGCGTGGGATTGTTCGGCGAGTTTCGAGAGACACGCGAGGACTTTGGCGGTGCGATCGCGCGTCGGGATGATGATGGACATGTTCATGGTCAGGCCGGATCATCGACCGAGCCGTCGCAGT
Organism: uncultured Phycisphaeraceae bacterium; assembly: GCA_964614515.1. Lineage (GTDB taxonomy): Bacteria > Planctomycetota > Phycisphaerae > Phycisphaerales > UBA1924 > CAZTPJ01. Next base: position 48,719 of record CAZTPJ010000018.1, read on the forward strand.
CCGTGCAATGTGACGCGGGGTCCGCGCACAACTTGCTCGCCCCACGGCTCATTTTGCGCCCGCGACGAATGTTCCAACCGCGCCGCGGAAGCCCGCCATGGACTTCGCCGATGCTCCATCCGCTCAGGAGCCACCATGGAACAAACAGCCACCCTCAATCGGCGCGCCTGCGAACGACGCGACTATGACAGGCCGTGCAAACTCGCACGCCACGGTGCGGCGAGATTCGCCGCCGGACGCACCATCAACCTCTCATCCTCGGGCGCACTGCTCGAAGTCGAAGAGCCGGTGAACGTCGAGCCGGGCCAGATCGTGGAGGTCGGCATTCAGTGGTGTCGCGGCGGGCTGATGCGGCAAGCGGCGCTCATCCCCTCGCGCATCGTGCGAATGCACTGCTCGCCCGAAGGCACACGCCACATCGCCGTGCAGTTCGTCTCTCCAAAGAGCCGATCGCGCGAGCGATCGATGTGAAGAATGCAACGAAGGCGGTGGCACTGGCGGGCAAGCCGCCAGTGGCACGCTGGCCGCCAGTGGCACGCTGGCCGACTGTGGCACGCGCGTCGCGCGGATTCATCGATCGCTTGCGCGATCGGCTCTTGTGGTTGCTTCCGATCACGGCGGCATCGAATACACCACCGTCACGTTCGCGGAGGTGATCGCCACGCACGCATCAAGCACCACCACCGCGCTGGGCGACTCACGCAGCGCCAGATAATGCGTACGCACCAGCGATGCGCTGCGCGACGTGAGCAAGTGCATTGGAAACACGGGCACGGCCTGGCCGTACATCCGCGGGGCCAGTTCCGCCGCGACGAACAGCGACTCGCTCGGCTCGGGCGGGACCATGCCCTGCGCGGCGTTGATGGCGTCGATGCCGAGCACGTCGCCATCCGGACCTGTGATGACCAACCCGCGACTGGTGGCGAAGGCGACGTTGTCGCCGATCACGCTCGCCCGGGTCAACATGCGGGCATCCGTGCGGTCGCGAGTCTCAAGGGGCGCATCACGCAGCCCCCCCTCATCCAACGACGCGAAATGCAGCATCGAATCCGCCGTGAGCAGGAACAGGCGGTCACCATCCGCCCAGCCATCGCGCGTCGCGAGCGTCGCGCCGCCCACGGCCTCCCATGAAATCTCCCCCGTGCGCGGGTGCGCGATCACGATTCGCGTGTCCGTCGCGATCAACAATCGCGACGGATCAATCACGCGAACCCAACGAATCGGATCACCAAGATCGCTCATCGCCAACACCTGCGCACCGGTTGTCGCGTCATGCACGGCCACCATCGGCGGCGCGGCGATCGGACGATTGCCCGCCTGTGGCGGCTCCGCAGAACCCGCGATCACCACCCACCCATCACCCGCCGCCACGTCATACACCGCGCCAACCACCGACGTGAACGCCGACACCAATTGTCCCGTTTGCTTGTCGAACACGGCCGTGCGACCCGTTCGCTCCGCCAACACGATCGACCCATCGCCGACGGCGACGACCAGGTCCGTCACGCGAACAGAACCCAGCAGCGGTGATTGAAACTCGACCGGTCTCCCGCCCGCGTCAACCATGCGCTGTTCGAGCGCTGGATCTCGGGGGAAGAGGGTGGAGAATGGCGCGGTTCGCCAGCGTGAAGCGCCGCTGACCGTGTCGATGCACTCCACCGAAGTGCCCTGGGTCGTGAACCATGCGAGGTGCACCGCGCCCGGATCATGGCGCAGCAGCAGCGGCGGCCTGCCTTCATACGACCGCGCCCACAATCGCGTCAGCGCCCCCGCATTGGCCGTCGGCAGCAGCCCGGCCGGCAGCGCGCCGTTGACGCCCCACAGCGCCACCTCCGCGGAGACCGTCGAAATGAGCATGACGCTTTCGGTCGCGGCGGGACGCTGCGAACGGCTGAGAGGTTGCATGATCGCCCAGCCTTCGATGACCTGCGGATCGCCGTCGATTTCCTGCCCGATGCGCGGCAATCGGATCCCCTGCGACGATCGCAGGGATTCTCGCAGGCTCACGGCATCCAACGGCACATCACCCACCGTCAGCACAAGATCAGGATGATCCCGCGTGATGCGTTCGAGTACGAACGCGGCCGTGAGCGTGCGCCCTGCGTCGCGCAGCGACGTCAACAACCTTCCCGCGGCTTCGCCGAGTCGCGCCGCGTTGGGGTCCGCGCGATGTGATTCCGCCGCCGCCAACGCGCGGAAGAGCGCCCCGTGCGCACGGCTCGTTCGCCCGCCGCGCTGGTGCGCCTCGGCCGCACGAATCCACAGCACCGACGCCATCGACGACACCGGATATCGCCGTGCCAGGGCCTCAACCTCGCCCGCCGACGCGGTCGGCGCGAGCGACGCCAGTTCCCGGCGCGCTTCCGCATCAAACGCCGCGTACACCGAAGGGCCGAACTCATCCACGAGGGCCTTGATGTGCCGCGTGGCGGCCGCGTCGGCGCGTGATGTCCCGCCACTATTCTCCCATCGCGTCTGTGCGAGCGGCTGACTCGTGAGAATCTGCTGATACGCCTCGATGGCGTCGCGCGGGCGAGCCTGCGCACGCCGTAGCCAGCCCAGCGACATCAGATGCGAGACGTGTTGATCGTTCGACCCCGCCGCACGCCCCAGCCGCGACACGATCGTGTCCAGATGCTCCAGCGTAAGCACGCCCGCGCCTTGAAACTCGGGGTCCGCCCCCCGGCCCATCTGCGCCACCGTGACCATCTCAAGCAGGGCATCAAAGAGTCGCTGGCGTGCGGCCCGGTTGCGCTCCGAGGCCGGATCCCGTGCAATCGCCGCCAGCGCCTGATCCACCGCCGGGCCGATTCGCCCAGCCTGGCCACCGCGATACGCCAGTTCCGCCATTGACACGGCCGAGCGCGGATCATCGGGATGCTCGGCCATGCGCCGGCTCAGAAGTCGATCCGCCGCGTCCCAACTCAGATAACTATGCAGCGAATCATCATCGGCGACGATGAGTTGATCGCCCATCGCGATGGTCATGCCGGGCTTGTGAAGTTCGAGCGAACGCACCGGCGTGAAGGGCTCGGCGGGATTCAGCACCACCGCGCCGCCGATGACCGGCACGAGGACGTTCGTGTCAACGGCGACCGCGCGGCCGCGCGTGCCATCGCTGAAGCGATCACTCGATCGCACCGGCCCGCCCTGGATGTTGTCAAGCGCGAGAAACCGCGCGGACGTACCGCCGATGATCCCCAGATGGTCGCCCGCACGCAGCAGATACCGCGCTTCGCTCGCCGGACCGACCGATCGACGCGCCACCGTCGCGCCCGTCGCACGATCAAGCACCACCAGTTCACCACGCCCCGACGGCAGAATGAACACCCAATCGTCAATCACCAGCGGACGATTCGCCTCCCACGGCGAACCGCGATCGAGTTGTCCGAACTCCGCGATCTGCGGAATCAAGCGGACCCAGATGGGCCTTCCCGTGGCGGATTCCACGGCCGCGTATACCCCGATGGCGTCAGCGACGTACACCACGCCCTGATCGAGCACCGCGCCTTCGGCGACGCCGCGCGCCCGCTGGAACGTCAGCGCCCCCGCGCTGCCGATCGGCCGCACCCACTCAAGTTCGCCCGAGTCCGAGTCAAGCGACGCGAGATACACCGAGACGACGCGCTGTGTCTGCACCGACCGCCGTAGCGGCACGATCACCGAATCCACATCCGACAGCGCATTGCCACGAATCGAGGTGAGCGTCAATCGCGGATCGAGCATCGCGGGATTCGCAGACCACACGATGCGCCCCGTGTGCGCATCGATCGCGTGCAGCCGCGGATCCCCGTCGCGCTGCCCGTCCATCGGAATGCCCGTGGTCGCAAAGGCCCGGCGTCCGCTGACGGTGACCGTGGCGATGTCGTCGACGGTGCGCACGGTCGCGGGCTGCAAGCGCTGGCGGGCGTCGTCGATGGCGCGCTCATCCACGCCCTCGCCGAGTTCAGGCGTGATGTCCCATTTGAGTTCGAGCGTGTATCGATCCCACGCCCGGATGTTCAAGCCGTCGTTGAGAAAGATCGTGTCCGACGAGGCCGTGGGAAAAATCCACAATCCAAGCCACGGCCCGCGCGATGGCCTGGCGGACTCGGCGAACGCGGCGCGATGTTGAAGATACGACACGCTCCACAACGGGCGCGATGGAATCTCTTCATTTTCCAGAGTCATCGAGCGCCCGTGGCGCCCGATGGGATCAAACGATCCCACCCTGGCCGCGGCGGGCCATTCCGCGGCCGTGCGCGGCGGGCCTTGCCCCGCGTCGGCTTCCCGCGTCCATCGCTCCGCCATCGCCCACACGCGCTCGCGATCAAGATACGCGGCGACCTGCGAGAGCAGCCCCGCGGCCGCCGCGCCCGAAGCACCCCTGCGATCCGGATGTCGCTCAAGTTGCTCGAGCGTCAACCGTGCTGAATCAAATCGTCCCGCTTCGAGTTGCAGTTGGGCCACGCGAAGCGCCGCTTCAAACCCCGCCGGCGTCAACAGATAACTCGACTCCACGCCCGACACATCGCCTTCGGCCAGTTTCGCCTCGGCGACAGGCCCCCGCGTCGAACGATACAACTCAAGCAGTTCCGGCGACGCCAGCAGCACATCATGCACACGCCCGCGAACACTTACAAACAGCGACGCATCCTCGGGCGTCGGCGCCACGCGGTCAGGCTCGGTATCCAACAGCGCCTGCAACGCCCGGACGGCCTCCGACTCATTCCCCGACGCGATCAATTGCGGAACGCGCGCCAGCGTGTCCGCCGCGGCCGGGGAGTCGTCCGCATACACCGGATTTTCGGGTTGGAGGAACGCGCGAAAGCCCCCCGGCTGGGCCGTGGCCACAGAACCGAGTACCACCGACGCCAACATGCCCCAACGCCTCATAGCCATCGCCTCACCTCAGGCAGGATCGGCGCGATCCGCCCCTCTTTCCAGTCTACGTCCGAGATCCCCCACAGGTTGCTGATTCTTTCGCCCGCACGGCCCGATCTATCCGCCGATCCATGGCGGCCATCCCTTTCCAACACGCTCTCGGCCCGGTGCGAAGCCTCGCCGAATCTGTCCGCCGTGAGTTTGC
>CAZTPJ010000019.1:0-15298 GCA_964614515.1 uncultured Phycisphaeraceae bacterium
GGATCCGGTGGGGCGGGCGTCTCGCCCGCCCCTCTTGCGTGTCCGACGCGCGAAGACCCATCCCAGCGCCGAAGCGGTACGCGATCTTTTGCGGTTGCCCTGTCGACACACGCAGGACAACCGCGACGCGTTATTCGCTCCTCCGCGAGAAACATGAATCGGGCAACCATCGTGAATTGTGCGCCCCGTGAGGCGGGCGGGACGCCCGCCCCACCGGATCCAACGATTCGCACAGTCGAGACGCCCGTGCCATCGCATCAGATGTGATCGCCCCTCAATCCTGACCGCATCCCCCGCCCCGGCACAGCGGCCCTCGGCGCGGTATCCTTTCGCCCATGCTCGCCAGGATTCGGTCCAGTCTGCTTCAGGGAATCGACGCCCTGCCGTGTGATGTCGAGGTGGATCTTGACCCGACAGACACGCGCAGGGAGTTGATCGTCGGCCTGCCCGATGCGGCCGTGAAGGAATCGCTCGAGCGCGTCAAGGCCGCGCTGACCAACTCGGGGTACTTTCCGCCGGTTGGTCGATTGCTCATCAATCTCGCGCCCGCGGATGTTCGCAAGGAAGGGCCGGTGTATGACCTGCCCATCGCAGTGGGCATGTTGATGGTCGGCGGGATGCTCCGGCCGGAGAAAGACTCGCCGATCGACTTTGCGCACACGGTCTTCGCCGGTGAACTGGCGCTGGATGGCAAGGTGCGTCCGATCAAGGGCGCGCTGGCGCTGGCGAGCATGGCGCGATCGCTCGGCGCCAAGGCCGTGGTCGTGCCCGCGGACAACGCGGACGAAGCGGCGATCGTCGCGGGGATCGAGGTCTACGGCGTGCGAACGATCGTCGAGGTCATCGGTCTGATCTCGCGCACACTGGACCTTCCGCCGACGCCGACGCCGGACATCGCGGGCCTGCTTGAAGCCACGCAGGCGCCCATCGACTTCGGCGACGTGCGCGGGCAGGAGTCCGTCAAGCGCGCCCTGACCATCGCCGCCGCGGGGGCGCACAACATTTTGCTCCTCGGCCCCGCCGGCACCGGCAAGACCATGATGGCCAAGGCGCTCTCAGGCGTCTTGCCGCCGCTGACGCCGGAAGAGGCGATCGAGATCACGCGGATTTATTCCGCGGCCGGCGCGCTCCCGCCCGGGCAGGGCGTGGTAACGACGCGTCCCGTTCGTTCGCCGCATCACACGGCCAGCGCGCCGGCCGTGGTCGGCGGGGGGATTGTGCCGCGTCCCGGTGAGATTTCGCTTGCGCATCGCGGCGTGCTGTTCCTCGATGAACTCGCGGAGTTTCCGCGCTATGTTCTCGAAACGCTGCGTCAGCCGCTTGAGGATCATGTCGTGACGATCTCGCGGGCGCACGGATCGATCCGCTTCCCCGCGAGTTTCATGCTCGTGGCCGCGATGAACCCCACGCCCAAGGGCGACATGCCCGCGGGCGAAGTCGGCCGTCTCGCGATGGAGCGATACATGTCAAAGATCAGCGGCCCGCTGCTGGATCGCATAGACATTCATGTCGAGGCCCCGGCCGTACCCTGGAGCGAACTCTCGAATCGCCAGCGCATGGGCACGGACACGGCGACCATGCGTGAGACGGCGGCGAAGGCGCGATTGCGCCAAGTGCAGCGCCAAGGCGCGGCGAAGCCGAACTCGCGATTGTCCGGGCGTGAACTCGATGAGTTTGCGCCGATGGAAAAGGATGCGGTGGCGATTCTCGGTCAGGCGATGAGCGAACTTCGGCTCAGCGCGCGGGCGTATGACAAGATCCGCCGCGTCGCGCGAACCATCGCGGATGTCGATGGATCGGATGCACTGCGCACGCCGCATGTCACCGAGGCCGTGGGCTATCGACTGCTCGATCGCAAGTTGTGACGCTAGTCGATGTCGATGGCCTTGGTGATTCGCGCGTGCGAGTCAAGGTCTTCCACGCGCACGGCCACGGACTGCCCGCGAAGTATCTCCGACGCGCGGGGGAAGATCAGATGGCGCGTCGCGGCCTGCCCGGGTTGCAGCGTGCCGATCGAAGCCATCTGCCGCCTGAACCCCGGTGCATACCCCGCGACCTCGAGCGTCAGCGGCTCATCGCCAAGGTTGACGATGCGCGTCTCGACGATCACGTCATACGGCGGCGATGCCCCCGCGAAACGATGCGTCACATCCGCGCGCATGTGTTCTACACCGATCTCAAAGGGGATCGACGCGCGAATGCGCCGATACGGGCGCGTTGACGCCACATCCAGATCAAGCACAAGTTCATGCAGGCCCGCTTCGTTGGCCGCGCTGAAGCCGATGCGAAACGCGATGGACTGCTCCTCACCGGCCGCCGCGTACATCTCGAGCGTGCGCGGGACAATGCTCCACGATCGATCAAGCGTGCCGTCGCGACCAGCCCCGCCGGGCGAGACGATCGACGCGCGACCGGCCAGGGCCGTGGGCCATGGATTGCGAAACGTCAGTTGCACCTCGTGGTCCATCTCCTGCGAACGCAGGAACGCGGGCGTCAGGCGCAGACTCGCGAGAAACGCGATGAGTTCCGCGTCAACACCCTCGATGAACACCGGCGAGTCGGTCACCGGAAGTCGATACATCGGTGGTTCATCAGAACCTGGCTCGGCCTCGATCATCGCCAGCGATCGCGTGTTCCCAAAGACATCGTGAACTCGAACCTCATCAAGCCCGAGAAAGAGCGTCAGTTCCGGCGATTGCTCGCTCGGGCCTTCGGCCCACACGGCCAGCGCCGATCCGCGCGAATGCGGCGTCTCCGGCGCGGGCGTCAGCACGAGACACTCAACCCCCGGCATGATGTGGATCCGCTGCGTCACTCGGCGTCCGGCCAGATGCGGAATGGCGTTGCGCCACGCCGCCAGCGATCCTTCAGGCATGGTCTGGAGACGACGCTGGCCCGTCCAGGTCCACGGCTGCATCAACCCGATGCGCGCCCGCGCGCCCTGCTCGCCTTCAAGTTCACCCACGACGCTCCAGAGATGGACCAGACGCTTGACAAGATCATCCGCCGACGCCTGCCGCCCGTACACATCAGAGGGAAGCGACTCAATCGAAACCGTCACCGACGCACGGCCGGGGCCTTCGCCCATGATCCCGTCTTCGACCCACGCGCGAACTGCATCGGGAATGGCGGAAGGCAGAGTCTCGCCGGGGATGTGCAGCACGATCGCGTCGAGCGATGCGCGAGCGCGCCGGATGCCCGGCGTCGCGCCATAGTCAATCCGCCATGCAAGACCAAGCAGCGGACCCGGCACAAGACGCGAAATGATCCCCTCAAACGCCGCAAGCCGCTCGTCGACGAGAGGCTCCCAGAACGTCGATGACCCATCAATCCGGCCGACTTGCCACTGTTCGACGTTCTGCCCGAACTTGTCGAGGAAAGGATCGAGCAGTCGAGCAAGGTCTTCGGGCGCGGCGACCGTGCTTTCAAACAACGTGCGCGTCGTGCCCGCCAGCCGACGCCCCAGATCGTCCGGCACGCGATCAACGCTGAGCACCACGTCAATCCAGTGCCGTGACAGACGCTCAATGGCGGGCGCCAGGCGCTGCACGTCGCGTGCGGCCGTCGCCGGCGTCGTCGTGTTGCTCCAGATCGGCAGGATCACCCATCGCTGCCGCAGGGCGTGAACAAGGTCCGGCAGCACCAGTTCCTGCCCGCGCGGAAGTTCAGACAGAATCAGGCCGAATCGATCCACATCCTGCGCATGCACAAGCCCGTGGCCCTCTGCGCCATGACCCTGCGAACTCTCCCACGGCGGCAGATACAGAAAGTCCACATACCCGGACGCCACAACCACCGATTCGTTCGTCAGTTGAAGCACCGCGCGATACCACCCAAAGCCCGGCAGCGGCGGATGCAGTTCAACGCTCGACTGACCCTGGCCAATTTCGGTGGTGACGTGAGAAATCTCGCGCCCGGCGGCATCCTGCACGAGCACGCCCGCGCCGAGTTTCTCACCCGTCAGATCGCGCACGCGCAGCACGAGTCCCGGCGTCGCAGGCGCGACGATGATGTTGGCGGGATCGTTCGTCGTGAACTCGATGCGCGGCAGTTGCACAATCGCGACATCATCAAACCACGCCACGCCGTTGACATCATCGCGAATCACGGCGCTGGTGGTCATGGCCGGATCGACCATCCACGCGCCGCGCTGCGAGGGTTGCAGAACCTCGAGTTCGATCTGAAGGGATGCCGCGTCGGGATACTCGCCGGGCATGACGACGCGAACGAGGGACCACGTGCGTTCAGATGTGATGAACTCGCTTCGGCTCTCGCTTTCGTGAATCGGCTGACCCTCGCGATCGAGGAATCGCGCGACGAGGCCCGCCCGGGCGCCCACAAGTCCCCGCGTCATGATCCGCGCCGACACCTGATAGTCCGCGCTGGCGAAAATCGGCAGCACGCCCGGATTCAGCCGCAGACTCGCCGAACCCGTCAGCACAGGCAACTTGACCGAGCCTTCGCCGCGATGGGCGACAGTGTAGTCGAGTTCGGCCCTGTTGAACGGCGGGAATCCCGGGCGCGGATCGGCCTGCTGCGAGCCGGGCAGCACCGTCATCCCCTGCGCCCGCGACCAGTGACGCGGAATGTCCAGCGGATGCAGCGTCCGCTCCTCAAAATCGAAGATGCGCACGATTCGCTGGGCAAGTTCGGGGCGTGTGACGCCGGAGTCGGGCAGGTTCTGCGCCACGGCCGACAGCGGCAGCATCACGCACAGAAACCAACTTGAAGCCGTGAATCGCATCGCCACGAGTATCGGCATCATTCGCATCGCCGGTGATGAACGGGGCGTTCACCAACGGAACGGGCAACTTTCACCGACTGAACGCGCGGACCGGGGAACGCTCAGGAAGAGGCCCCCGCCATCGGATGATCCGCCCGCGCCAGCGGGTCGCTCGGCGCGGTCGCCACGCGCTCGCCGGGCATCGGGCGGAATCGCGAGCCGTACATCGGAATCGCCCGGTTCGGCACGCGGCGCGGAAGCAAGCCCTGAACCCCCACCACCACCAGCGCCAGCGCGACATTCGCCAGGAGCATCGGCACCATGCCGCGAAGATCGAAGTAGACCATCACGGCCGTCATCACCACCACCGCCAGCGACAATGGAATCACGCCCTGCCACGACATCATCATCACCTGGTCAAACCGCAATCGCGGCAGCGTCCAGCGGATCACCATCATGAAGCAGATCAGCGTGACGACCTTGCCGAAGAACACGCCGAACTTCGCGAGCACGATGCCCACGCCCAGCCAGCCCGACGCCTCCACCGGCAGCACGGAAATGAACGGCACGACATCCCACCCGCCGAGGAAGATCATCGTGAAGAACGCGCATGACGTGACCATGTGCGCATACTCGGCGAGGAAGAAGAGCGCGAAGCGCATTGACGAATACTCGGTGTGATATCCGCCCACCAGTTCGCTCTCGGCCTCCGCGTTGTCGAACGGCGCGCGGTTCGCCTCCGCCAGAATCGCGATGAAGAAGATCACCGCGGCCAGCGGCTGGCTGAAAATCAACCACCCGTGATGAATCTGATGCTCGACAATGGCCGTCGGCGACACCGTACCCAGCAGTAGCAGCGCCGCCAGCAGCGACAGACCGAGTGGAATCTCATACGCCAGCATCTGCGCTGTCGCACGCAAGCCGCCGAAGAACGAAAACTTGCTGTTGCTCGCCCACCCGCCCAGCGTCACGCCATAGACCCCCAGCGACGCCACGGCCAGCAGGTAAATCACGCCCGCATTCACGTTCGCCCCCGCGACCACCACCGTCTGCTCGGTGATGTGCCAGCCGAGGATCGGAATGTCAAACGCGGGAACCGTCCACTGCCCACCCCAGGGGATGACCACGAAGCCAATGAGCGCGGGGATGATGCTCGCCATCGGCGCGAGGGTGAACAGGGCGCGGTCCGCCCCGTTGGGCTGATAGTCCTCTTTGAGCAGGAACTTCAGGCCGTCGGCCAGAGGCTGTCCCAGTCCGAGCATCCCGCGCAAGGGCTTGAGGAAGGGCAGCCCGAAGTCAAACCCGACGCGGTTTGGCCCGATGCGGTCCTGAATGTACGCGGAGATCTTCCGCTCCAGGTAAATCAGGTACGCCACCGTGACCAGGATCACGTGGACGACCACCAGAATCACCACGATGCTCACGAGCAGTTGCGACGTGACAAAGGCTGGCTGGGGCATAGGGCGGTATGGTAGCGGGGTGTGAATCGTCCGGCGGTCCAGTCAAGTCGCGGCACGCCCGCGCGAAGTGAATCCGCATAGCATCGCTGATGATTCGCGTATGCGTGACGCTGGTGATGCTGGCCGTGGGCGCGGCGGTGGGACAGCCCGTCGCGCTGCGCGTGGCGACGTTCAACTTGGCCGATCTGCGTGTGGAAGAGGTCACAGACGCTCCCAGCCAGCGCGCCAAGGCCCTGGCCGAGATCATTCAGCGACTGCGACCGAACATCATCCTGCTCAACGAGGTCGCGTTTGACGCCAGCGCCACGGCCGAGGCCCCGGGTGGTGTTGCGCACCGATTCGCGACAAACCTCCTCGCCACGCCGCGCGCCGCGGAACTCCAGGGCATGAGCTTCGTCGTCTTCACCGCCCCGACGAACACGGGCATCCCCAGCGGCTTTGACCTCGACAACAACGGGCGCATCATCACCGCGCATCCGCCGCCGCCGCCCCGCGGAAACGCGGCGAAGGATCCCCCGATCTCCGACGCCGCGCGCGACTACGCGAACGATTGCTGGGGTTTCGGCACGTTTCCGGGGCAGTATGGCATGGCGCTGCTCGTCGATTCGCGCCTGGAGATCCTGCACGATCGCGTGCGAACGTTTCAACGCTTCCCGTGGGACTACATGCCCGGCGCAATGCTGCCCGAGAATCCCGACGGCACGCCGTGGTTCGATGAAGAGGAGATCAAGTTCGCGAGGCTGAGTTCCAAGAGCCATTGGGATGTCCCCGTGCGGCTGCCCAATGGCGCGGTGGTTCACTTCCTCTGCTCTCACCCCACGCCGCCGGTGTTCGACGGCCCCGAAAAACGCAACGCACGGCGAAATCACGATGAGATCCGCTTCTGGTCTGACTACATCGACGGCGAGCCGTACATCGTCGATGACAAAGACCTCCCCGGCGGCCTCGCGTGGAACTCCACCTTCGTCATCCTCGGCGATCTCAACGCCGATCCCAAAAAGGGCGATGCGTGGCGAGATCCCGTCGGCACGTTCCTCTTCGCCAACCGACGCATCGGGCGCGATGTCGCACCGAAGTCGGATGTCGAGATCGCGGGGCTTGATGCACACGACACGGCCACGTTCGGCCTTCGCGTGGATTACGTCATCCCATCGCGCGACATCGAGGTCCGCACCAGCGGCATCTGGCGGACCATGCCCACCGGCACGAACGAGTTTCCCAGCGACCACTTTCCTGTGTGGATGGATGTCGTGGTTGAGCAGCCGAAGCGGCCGTAGAGCGATTGTCGAGCGTTGGACCCCACTATGCGGCGCGGGCCACGCCTGTCGCGCGACCCACCAGCCGTGGCGAGCGAGAGCCGATACAATCCTACTGGGGTTCCGGATGACTTTTGAAATCGACATCTCGCCTGCGATCAAGGACGCGCTGGCTGCGGGGGGCAGGAGTCCCGAGGCCGAACTGAAGGAGGCAGCTTTGGTTGAGCTGTATCGCCAGTTGCGAATTTCGCACGGGCAGTTCGCGGAAGCGCTGGGCATCGCCCGTCATGAGGCTGATGCGATACTCAAGCGTCACAATGTCACGGAAGACCTGGTAACACCAGAAGAACTTGACGAACAGGTTGCCCGTCTCCGGGAGTTGCTGCCCTGATGTTGATCGTCTCAGACGCATCGCCGCTGCATTATCTCGTGTTGATTCAACAGGTCGATGTGTTGCCGCAGTTGTTCGGTCAGGTGATCACCACGGCGGGCGTGATCGAGGAACTCACCCGAGTTCAAGCACCGGCTGTTGTTCGCAGTTGAGCCAACGCTCCACCAATCTGGCTGACAATCCGCCAGCCCTCCGCGATACAGGTTGGAACGAAGCTTGGCCTTGGAGAACGAGAGGCCATCAATCTGGCGATCGAACTCAAGGCCGATGCGGTTCTCATCGACGAGCGGGTGGGGGCTCGCGTAGCCGAGGGGCACGGACTCCGTGTGACCGGAACGCTCGGCGTATTGCGTCTTGCCGCTTCCAGGAAACTGCTCAACTTGTCAGACACGATTGATGCACTTCGCACGACCAGCTTCCGAATGGACGAGCGCCTGATCCAACGTCTGCGCGACGCGCGGCTCGACCAATCCTGATTGCAACGCGTTACCCGAAGTTTGACGCCCCGACTCGCGTCGTCCGACGCTCACACACACTCACGCACACACCGATCAATCCGCGCCAACACAGACTCGCGCCCGAGCACCGCGAGCGTCTCGCCAAGGCCCGGGCTGACCGTCGTCCCCGTCAACGCCACACGCAGCGGCTGCGCAACCACGCCCATCCCGAGGCCGCGCGACGTGGCGAAGGCTTCCACGGCCGCCGCCACACCTTCCGGCGAAAAGTCCTCCACCCCCGCCAGCACCACGCGAACCTCACGCAGAACCTCAAGACCCGTCGGCGAACCCTTGCGCAGCACCTTGTCCACGGCCTTCGCATCAAACACGATCGCATCATCAGCAACCACCGCGAACATCGCACGCTCGGCCGCATCCACGAACGTCTTGCTCCGCGGGCGCACCGCGCGAGCGAGGATATCGAACTGGTCTGACGTCAGGCCACGGCCACCGGTGGCATCACGGCCCTGACCGATGTTCGGCGAGCGATCGCGCCCGCGTTCTCCGCCGCCGGGCGTGAACCGCGGGGCATACACCTCGCACCACGCCCGCCATCGCCGTGTGAACTCGCCATCGTCCATCGCGGCGATGCCGTCCGCGTTGAACGCGAGGAGTTTCACGCGATCAAACCGCGAGTTGGTCTTGCCGATGCGCGGCAGATCAAAATGCTCGCACAAGAACGCCATGTCGAACTTCTCGACATCGCGCCCCTGCGCATCCTTCATCCCCGGCGACCACCCCAGCAGCGCGATGAAGTTGCACACGACCTCCGGCAAGTATCCCGCGCGCCGAAAGTCCTCGACCGTCACTTCCGGCAGCGCAAGACCGATGCGCGACGCCAGCACCGTCAACACCTCGCCGTCGAGCTGCGATCGCGAGTCCTTCAGCCAGTTCGCGATCTCCCCCGCGTCCACCACCTGCGGCAACAGACGCTCCACAACCCCGGCCGCATCAAGCCCGAGCTTCTTGCACGCCTCCCGCGCGGCTTTGTCCTTCTCGCGTTTGCTCATCTTCGCGCCATCCATCGTGAAGATCAGCGGCAGATGCGCATACACCGGCGTGCGAAAGCCCAGGGCCTTCTGCAGCGCGACGTGTCGCGGCGTGTTGTTCAGATGCTCCTGCCCCCGAAGCACATGCGTCACGCCCATGAGTTCATCATCAAGGACCACGGCGAAGTGATACGTCGGGAACCCATCCGCCTTGCGCAGCACGAAGTCATCCACGTGCGACGCATCGAACGCGATGTCCCCGAGCACCACATCCGCCACATGCACCGGCTCATCCGGAAATCGAAACCGCACGACATGCGGCTCGCCCGCACGCATCCGCGCGACGCGCTGCTCGCGCGGAACATCGAGCGCGGCGCGGTCATAGCGATATGTGCCACCCCCGGCCGTGACGGCCTTGCGCTTCGCGTCGAGCTCCTCCGACGTTTCAAACGCCGGATACGCGAGGTCTTGCTCGATCATGCGCTCGATCCACTGGTTGTAGACCTCGATCCGCTGCGCCTGATAGAACGGCCCGACATGCCGCGGATCACCGCCGAGTTTCCCATCGCCGTGGTTCTGCTCACCGTGCCACCGACCGCTGTCCTCAGCGGTCGGTGTCTTCAAACCCGCGTCAAACTCCGGCCCTTCATCCCAGTCGATGCCCAGCCACGCCAGGTCTTCGAGAATCCCCCGCGTGGAAGACTCCGACGATCGAGCTTGATCCGTGTCCTCGATGCGCAGCAGGAACCGCCCGCCACGGCCCTTCGCATACGCCCAGCAGAACAAGGCCGTGCGTGCCCCTCCAACGTGCAGATGGCCGGTGGGCGATGGAGCGAAACGTGTGATGATGTCAGTCATGCGCCGAAAGGGTAGCGGGGCGCGCATCGCCACCGAGGGTCGGGTGCTGATCGACCGCCCGATGATCCGATAGAGACTCCGCCACCCAGGAGTCCCCACATGAAGAGGGTTGCCGCGGCCGGCGTCGTCCTGTCCATTCCCCTGATGGCGGTTGCGCAGCCGTGCGCCCCCCAATGGTCCGAGCAATTTGCACCCCCGGCGCTCGTGTACACCGTCTTTCATGTAGCCGTTCACGATGACGGCAACGGGGAAGCGCTTCACGCCATCGGCAGCTTTGACGTGCGCGGCAAACAGGGCTCGGTGCGGTTCGCGGGGAAATGGACCGGCACACACTGGTCACCGCTGTGGGACTACTGGTTGTCAACACTGGTTGACACGGCGTCGTGGGATCCAGACGGGTCGGGTCCGCTGCCCCGAGTGCTCGTGGTGGCGTCGCAGGCACAGTCCTATGGATCGTTGCCGGCGAACTACATCGCCCAGTGGGATGGCATCGCTATGACTTCGATGGATGGCGGCATGGACGATGTCGTGTGGAGTGTGACGACGTTCGATCCCGACGGACCCGGACCCCAGCAGCGTCTGCTCATTGCTGGAGGGAATTTCAGCGTAGCGGGCGGAGTCGCTGCGAACCGCGTAGCGGCTTGGAATGGATCGGGATGGTCACCGCTGGGCCCGGGCGTCTCCGGAAACGTGAAGTGCATGTTAACCGTGGAAGCCGATGAACCCGGACACCCCGGTCCAAGGCTCTACGTCGCAGGGACAGGCCCACTGGTGTACTGGGATGGCAATATGTGGACCCACACTGGATGGAGCGACCTAGGCAACGTTCGCAGCATGGTCTGGTTCGATGAGGATGGACCCGGCCCGATTCCTCCATCCCTTTATGTCGGAGGTCATTTCTCCTCCGCGGGAGGTGTTCCTGCAAACAATGTCGCTCGGTGGGATGGGTCAACGTGGTGGCCGCTTGGTGATGGTCTTGTCCGACAGTCGTTCAACGAAACGGTGATCAAACTCCTTGTGTTCGATGAAGATGGAGACGGACCTCGACTCCCGAGGCTGCATGCGGTCGGGAGGTTTTCGGCTTCGGGGTCTCAACAACTGCCACATGTTGCCCGATGGACCGGCGCCGCGTGGGAACCGGTACCCGGCGCTCCTGCGTACGGCGAGCTGCACGGCGCCACAGTGATTCGCGACGACTTTGCTGGTCCAGGCCGCGAGAGCCTGTGCATCTGCGGATCATTCTATCAGGTCGATGGCCGAGTCATCCAGGCAATTGCCGCCTGGGATGGAACGCGCTGGCGCGGCCTTGACTCCGAGCATGTGCCCAGTATCCACAAGGGCATGAACGGTAGCGTTCAGGCGATCGCCAACTTCACGCCTCTTTGCGCGTCAGCGCCGAGCACCATTGTCGCGGGAGGATTCGTCTCCGCCGGTGGTACTCTCGTCAACGGCATCGCCGAATGGGACGGATTCACATGGCGTCCGCTTGGACCAGGCGCCGGCGGGGTCACCGGCGGATCAGGTGCGTACGTGAACGCGCTCGTCGCCATGCCGACCCCAAACGGGGATCGTCTGATCGTGGGCGGCAAATTCCAAAGTGCAGGTGGAGTTCCGGCGCGAAACGTGGCTGTGTGGGATGGCGTTTCATGGACTTCGCTTGGCGGAGGTGTGGGAACGGGGAACGAATCGGGAGTCCTTGCACTCACACGCTTTGACCCGGACGGGCCTGGTCCGGCCTCAGAAACCATCTTCGCAGCTGGCGATCTTCGCGGATCTCCGCGAAGATACTTGGCTTTCTGGAACGGGTCGACCTGGGTTTCGATAGGCGGAACCATCAACAACAGAGTGCGTGCTCTCGCCGTCCACGAAGGCCACCTCATCATCGGCGGCGACTTCGTTACGACATCATCGCCCCGACTCAATCATATCGCGAGGTGGGATGGTGCTACGTGGAGCCCGCTTGGCCCCGGCATGGACGGGCCCGTGTGGGGCTTGCTCGTTCATGACGGCGCGTTGTACGCAGCAGGCGGGTTCACAATCGCTGGAAATGTCGTGGCCAACGGCGTCGCCCGGTGGAAGGGTGAAGACTGGGAGGCGCTCGGGAACGGCTTCCCGATGGAGTGGTACGAGCATGTGTACACGCTCGGCGCGTTTGATAATGGTTCGGGACCGATGCTCCTGGCGGGTGGGTACTTCGGAGTGCAAGGTCCATCGCCGATACGCAGCCTTGCACGTTGGACAGGACAGCAGTGGGAAGAATTCGGAGGCGGAGTCTTTGGCGGTGTATTCACTCTTCTGCCCCATGACCGATGGGCGGGGAATAAGTCCGAACCAACGCTCTACGTGGGCGGATCGTTCCTCAGCGTCGGTGGCATTCAATCGTCCAGCTTCGCGGCCATGACGTGCGCCACTTGCTACCCCGACTGCGACACGCAATCCGGCCCCGGCATTCTCGATGTCTTCGACTTCCTCTGCTTCGGCAACCGCTTCGACGCAAGCGATCCCTACGCGTGCGACTGCGACACCTCCACCGGGCAAGGCGCCTGCGACATCTTCGACTTCCTCTGTTTCAGCAACGCGTTCAGCAACGGATGTCCGTGATACAGCGGACACTCCCGCGTACTCATCGTCGTGGCACATGCTGCCATCAACCGGCTTACTGCTCACTTCTTCCGCCGATACTCCGCCTTCATGAACTGGAACCACTTGCCATCATCGCCCAGGCCGCGGGAGGTGAGCGTGCGAACATCATCGCTGACGATCTCGATGATGTCCTGATACCGCGTCATCTTCGTGGGGTCCGTGAAACTCGGGCCTGTCGTGTCGAGCGGCAGCACGCGCCCGGCCGCGTCCAGCGTGCCCTCATACACCCACATGTGCGTCATCATCGAGCCGATCCACGAGCCGACGAACTTCCCCTTGACCGGATCAAAGCCCAGTTGCAGGATCATCGAGCATGAATCGCCGCCGGGCATCAGCCCATGCCCTTCGCCGACGATCCACAGCCCGCCGATGCTGCGCACGCTTTCGATCCCCGACATCTTGTGCGGCGGCTGGTCCGGCCCCATCTCACCCGTGCCCTCAAACGTCCACTCGCCGACGAGTTGCTGGAGCCAATGATGCTCCTGCGTGGGTTCACACTTCACGTTGGTCTCCTTCTCCCGCGCGGCCGTTCACAGCGCACGGATTGCATGACGCCATTTCGATCCCGCCGATCGGGATATCGCCAACGCCATACCCTATCACGATCCGAACAACGAGTCAAGCCCGGTCGTCGAGTTCATCCGGGTCGATCGGATCGCCGACATCCTGGCCAGTATCAGGATCCGTGACGCCATCCTCGTACCAGACACGAATGTGGCGGCGACCGTTGATGTACCGAACTTCAACCATGATTGCGCCATCCTCGTTGAGCGAGGTCCACACCAAGTTGCCCAGTCTGTCCGAACTTTCGTCGTGAACATCCTCCTGTGTGTATGACATGGGTCACTGCCCTCCTGGGGATGCTGCGCGAATTGCGGTGACAAGTGCCAGAAAGACGGACTCGGTCTTGGGTCCGCTGCCTGCTTCGCCGGAACGATAGCGATTGTTGGCCATGGACAGCGCCCGCGCCGTGGCCAGCGCGTCAGGCGCGGTCGTCGGTTCGAGCATTTGTCGCACACGATCGTACTCAGCAGCCGTTCCAGGCATGTTCGCCACGGCAGTACGGACAATGGCAATCGCGCGGTCCTGATCCTGCGGTGAACCGCGAGCGAGCGTGGCGACTTGACTGTGCAGCGCGATGATGGCGATGTCCAGGTCTGACGATGGGCCTTGTCGAACTGATGAGTACTTCGCCCGCCCGTTGAGCACATCGCGCGTCGAGAGCGCCGCCCCGAGCGACCCATCCTTGCGAATCTCATAGTCCACCGCGATGTATCCGATGGCCAGCGGCCGGTCGAATCGCTCATCAAGCATCACGCTGCGCGACGTGGCCCCCGCGAAGCGCACGCTGGCGCCGGGCATCGCGTTCGCCCCCAGCAGCCCCGAGTTGAGCGCCTCGCCGAGGGCCTCCTGCGATTCCGCCCAGCGTTCGATCGCGGACTTCTCGCTCGGCGCTGTGCCACTGACATCCTGCGCCACGCCAGCGTCAACACCACCGGAACCCTGCGACGTCCGCGTGATCGCCACCTTCACCCCGCCCGTCAGATACACACGCTGCACCACGCGAAGAAACAACGGCTCATTCTCAGGACGCCCGTAGTTGTAATCGCGCAGAATCAACTGCGCGTCCGCACTCGAAGCCCATGCGCGGAGTTTCACGGCCAGATCCGCCGGGTCCGCCGCGTAGGTGTACGCATCCGCGATCGTCACCGAGGCCGTCGCCGAATCCGCCCCGAGCAGACCCACGCCGATGGGGATGGCCTGCACGGGGATCGCGGCCTTGAACCCGCCGCTGCGCTTGACATCCACGCTGTACGTCGGGAACGAGGCGCGCGGCACGTTGTACGACTGCGCGAAGGGATCCGCGATACCCGTCGCATCCACTCGGCGCTTGAGTCGCGCATGCGCCTGGCCGCCGCTCGCGTAGTCGTCCTCAAAATACTGCGGCCCATAGAACGCATCGAACGCGGCCGTGGACACGTTCAACCGCGTCACCTGCACATCAAGCGGCAGATAGCCCAACGACTTGTACAACTTTTCCTGCTCGTTGCTCGGCAGCGTCACGAGAAACACATCGCCCGGCTGCAAGTCCTCGGTCAGCGGATAGACGGGCACCACCTGGGCCGCGCGAATCGTCATGCACCAGTCCTTGGCCACCCGGCGCATCTGGTCTTCGTAACTGCACCCCGCCAGCGCGATGGCCGTAAGCGACAGAACAACGATGGCCCGCAGCATCGCGCATGAATTGCGCGAGGTCTCGAGCCTCTTACCCACGTCAAACGCGATCATGGAATGTCTCCTCTTTCTGCTCCCGCGCGGATGGATGAGTGCCGAAGCGCGGGTTGGCTGATGCTACCACTCTCAAGGGTGAGCAACAAGCGAGCCGCGTATTCATCCCTCACGAGCAAGTAGCCCGACCATCCGTGGCGCGTGGCATGGGCAAGCCAGCAGGCTTGCCCGTGCATGGACTGTCTACAGCGC
>CAZTPJ010000019.1:15398-52992 GCA_964614515.1 uncultured Phycisphaeraceae bacterium
TCGAAGTCGCCTCTGGCGACTTCGATGGCACGATCATCGCAAGAAGCCCGACCGTCAGGAAGGGCTTAGTCGCGCACACCGCCGTGAACGCTCAGCGCGTGGCATGGGCAAGCCAGCAGGCTTGCCCGTGCATGGACTGTCTACAGCGCAAAGCATCGAAGTCGCCTCTGGCGACTTCGATGGCACGATCATCGCAAGAAGCCCGACCGTGAGGGAGGGCTTGGCCGCGCACAGGTGCGTAAGAGCGTTCCTTCGCGGCCTTCGTCGCAATCGAGTGTCCCGCGTGACGCAGCAAGCACCCGTACTTCCGGCGCCCCCACCCGCCACCAAGCCCTCCCTCACGGTCGGGCTTCTTAGTGGCGAAATGCACGCACGCCCGTGATGATGCACGTCACGCCCCGCTCCTGGCACAGCGCGATCGTCTCTTCATCGCGCTTTGAGCCGCCCGGATGCACGATCATCTTCACCCCCGCATCAATCAAAAGCCGCGGGCCATCGGCGAACGGGAAGAATCCATCGCTGACGGCGATGGCCCCGCGCGCCGCGTCGCCCGCCTTCGCAACCGCGAATCGACACGCGGCCAGCCGATCCATCTGCCCCGCGCCAACGCCGCACACACGCAGCGCTCCGCCCAACGCCCCGCCAATCACCACCGCATTGCTCGACACCGCGCGACACGCCAGCGACAGCATCGCCGCATCGCGCAGCACATCATCAGCTACCGCCGGCCCGGCCGCGTGTCGCCACATTGCCGTGTCCGGCAGACGATTGTCCAGGTCCTGCACCAGCATCCCGCCGGGAATCGAGCGATACTGCAACTTGCGCGTCGCGCTGCCCGCTCGCTCACCCACCGCCAGCAATCGCACGTTCGCCCATCGCCCGCGCAACCGCCTCAGCGCTGACTCATCAAACTCCGGCGCGATGACAACCTCAAAAAACCGATCCTCGGCCGTGATGATCTCCGCCGCCGCCGCATCCAGCGTGCGATTCACCGCCAATATCCCGCCATACGCCGCGATCGCATCGCCCGAAATCGCGCCCGACACCGCGTCGGCCAGCGTGTCCGCACACGCCGCGCCGCACGGGTTCATGTGTTTGATGACGGCCGCGCCGCACCGCGCCCCATCGAGCCGACGCATCGCCTTGACGAGTTCAAGCGCGGCCGATGCATCCAGGATGTTGTTGTAACTCAGGTCCTTCCCGTGCAACTGCTGCGCGTTGACGATCGTCGGGCCTGTGCTCGCCGGATCGCGATACAGCGCGGCCTCCTGATGCGGATTCTCGCCATAGCGCAGTTCATCAACCTTGACATAGCCAAGCCGAAGCACCTGCGGAAACGCGGTGATCGACGCACGCCCAAGATACGACGCGATCGCCGCGTCATACTCGCTCACGCGACCAAACGCCGACGCCGCAAGTTCCGCACGCAAACGATGCGTCGTCTGACCATCGTTCGCCGCCAGTTCCGAAATTACACGGTCATACTGCGACACGGCCGTCACCACCGTCACCCACCCGTAATTCTTCGCCGCCGAGCGGATCATGCTCGGCCCGCCGATGTCGATCTGCTCGATCGCCTCGTGCATCTGCACGCCGGGTCGGCTGATCGTCCGCTCGAAGGGGTACAGGTTGACACACACCAGGTCGATAGGCTCGATCCTGTGCTGGGCCATCTGGCGGGCGTGCTGCGGATCATCGCGAAGGCCCAGCAGTGCCCCGTGGACCATCGGGTGCAGGGTCTTGACGCGCCCGGAAAGCATCTCCGGGAAACCCGTCAGTTGCTCGATCGGCATCACCGGCAGGCCCGCGTCGGAAAGGGCCGCGGCCGTGCCGCCCGTGGAGATGATCTGGACGCCCCTCGCGGCCAGAGCACGGGCGAAGGGGACAAGATCGCTCTTGTCGCTGACGGAAATCAAGGCACGTCGGATGGGAACCAGGTCAGGCATGTCGCCATATCGAAGCGCCCTCGGAGGTGGATGTCGAGTGGCGGCGATTCGCCTCCCGGGTGGACCGCTCGCTCCGCGAGCGGTCCGGTTGAGAACCACCGAGTGCCGCAGCCTTGGTTCGACGTGGCCACGAATCACGAGTGGCGCCCCGGAACCTCCGCATCGCCATCGAGGTCGATGGCCATGGCACCCGGCCGCGTTTCGCGCGGGCGCACTCAAACCCGCGGTGGATCAGGTCATCCCGGCCGTGGACGCCCGCAAGGCGTATGAACGCCTTGAGGCGGGTGAGCAGTTTGGGAAGGTTGTAATTTCGTGGGATTGACTGAACGGCCGGCCTTGACTTTCCCGGGCCGATTCGTCATACTGGCAGCATGTCACACGAGAATCCTGACGGCCACTAAATGCGCAGGCTATTGACCACGCCACGTTGTGACGTGCGAGCGTGCTTCGCGGCGATCGCGGTGTGTGCAATGCTGTTCGCGATGTGCGTCGCGCCAGCGGCGGGTCTCGATCAATCGGGCCCCATCTTTGATTACGATGCAGAGGTCAAGCAGGCCCGCGTGTTCTCCGACTCGCGCGGGTTTCGCACATTGCTCGTCGAGCCGATCTATGCCCGGAACGAGTTTCCACCGAACCAAACGTTGCGGTTCTCAGGGCGATACACGCTGCGAGAGTCGGGGCGCCCGGTGTGGTCGATGGAGTATCCGTGGACGGCCCTGCACGGCCACTTGCGAGATGACGGCTCATTCATCGCGTCGGCCTACGAGACGACGTTCGATGGCGAGCCGCTCCACTTTCCACCAGCCCCGGACTCGCCGCCGACATCGACGATCCTGGCGAAACTTGACGCGAATGGCAACCTCGCATGGATGACCACGGAAGTTCGCGAGTTGTGGGGAAACGTTCTGGGGCGGAACTATGTACCGGCCCTCATGGCGATGAGCGTTGATGAAGCCGCCTCCGAGGTTCGCGTGTATGTCATCGCGGCGACACACGATGACAAACCGCACAAACGAAACCCCTTTCGTCAGGTGCGAGCCTATGACCTCAACGACGGCCAACACCTGCGCAGCGCCGACACGCCCTTCGGCGAACCGTGGCGAAGAGCGCATGTGTGGTACGCGGCCGCAGCGCCGGGGGGCGATATCGTCGCACGCCTGATCTTTGACAGTGCAACCGACGATGCGCAGCAGGGGATCCCGCATGGCGTGCCGCTGCTCGAACTGTCACTGGTGGATCGCGAGGGCAAAAGCCTGTGTTCTACGGTGCTTGCCGACGTGTACGCGCCTCCGTCGCGTGAGGAGTCCGCGCCATCGTGGGCGCCTTCAACGACGTTCATCGGGCGGCCGCGACTCCATCAGTTGTTCCCGCGGGTGGTCGGTGAATATGTGCATGTCCCGCGCATGAACGGGGGTGTGGATGTCGTGCGAATCATCGCGACGGAAACGACGGTCGATCTGGTGAAGCAATGAAACGGGCAAGCTTGGTGGCTATCGCGTTGGTTCCCCTGGCCGTCGGGCCAGTTCTGGCGCAAACCGGACCCATAGGCGGCTGGCTCGTCGAGGTCATCGGGGGTCCGGTCTCACCGAGCAACCCCACCACGACCATCCGGGTCTCGGCGTACTTCCCTTCAAGTCTTCACGGGTTTTACAGAGGGTGGCTCGACTTGGTTGGCACCGACTTGACCGCCAACTGGTCCAACTTCACGCTGCCGGCACCTCTCGGCCCGCTTCCCCCGGGGCCTCACGGCTGCTTTGGGACAATTATCTTGGACACACTTCCTGGCGGAGTTCGATTTGGCTTTCTTCAGGAAGGCATTGTCGGCTGTCTCCCACATCCCGCCAATCCGCTTCCGATTCTTGAAGCCCAATGGACGACCAACGACTTCACGCGGCGCATCGTCGATCTTGAGACGCACAACACACCGGTCTTCTTCGTCTGGCGCGACACCAACGGCAATTCCGTCGATCTCGTCCCGCTCAACCAGTTCCGCCACGGCTCGGCCGTGATCCAGGTCATCCCCACGCCCGGCGGCGCAGCGATGTTGCTCGCCGCCGTTGGTGGCGCTCTGCGTCGGCGACGAAATTAAGTCAATTCGGTTAGCGGGAGGCAACTGTGCGTCAATCCACAGTTTCACGCCGCCACCTGAACGTGCGCCGCGCGACGCGCGGCAAACAACAGACTGGCGCGAATGTCGTCAGGTTCAAGATCGGGAAAGTCCAACAGAATCTCGTCGGCCGTGACGCCCTCGGCGAGCATCTCCAGGATGTCAGCCACACGGATGCGCAGGCCGCGAATGCACGGCCGGCCACCGCACTGGCCGGGGTTCTGGGTGATGCGCGAGAGCAGGTTCGCCGAGTCCGTAGGCATGGGAAAGTGTACGCTCCTCGAAGGTGTGATTGATCCCGGCCATCGCCCGTTTCCGCTCGCGGAGCGAGCGGACCACCCCCGTCCGCTTGCGGAGCGAGCGGTCCACGCCCGCCAAAAAACGAAGCCGCCGGCCCAGGCGGGCCGGCGGCCGTAGGAGTTTGTCCTACACAGGGCTGCGCGACGGCAGCTCCGTCGAGCCGGCGTCGTTAGACGCGCAGCCCCTTCGTACAGTCACATTTCGTCACTGGATCACCTCCCTTGCAGAAAAGAGTCTCCCCGGCCGTCATGCGGAAGTACGCCGCATCGCCAGGCTCTTCTCCCGCGGACCGTCGCCCGCGGCTCATCGCCCGAAGTGGGTCTATAGCCCGCACTTCGGTCGTCCACGGCTCAGGCCAGGTCGGGTCACCGGGTTCTCCGGCCCCGCGCAAGGTCTTCCTCGCGGATACCAGCATTATCGTCATAATCATACGCGGATGCAACAAAAAAGTTGCAGGTTCAACCCGCCCGCCAGAGTTTCTCGCCCACGACACGCCCGAGAACGGCCGTATCCTCCCACCCACCCTTCGCCATGTCCCCAACCTCCGTCATCCCCATCGACGACCTCGCCGACCCGCGCCTCGCCGACTACGCGGATCAGAAGGAATCCTCGCGCCGCGCCCACGCCCACGGCGGCACGGGCCTGCCGCCGGGGCTGTTCATCGCCGAGGGTGAACTCGTGGTGCGACATCTCATCGCCTCGCCGTATCACATCCGCTCAATCCTGCTTACGCCGACACGGCTCGAGACGATCCGCGATGCGCTGGAGCGCGTGCCGCCGGGCACGACCGTCTACCTCGTCTCGCAGCAGGTGATGAACGCCGTCGTCGGCTTCAACATCCATCGCGGCATCCTCGCGGCCGCCGATCAGGGCGAACCGCTTCGCGCTGAGTCCCTCCTTCACGAGGCACACGTCGTGGTCATCCTCGAAGACCTCGTGAATCACGACAACATCGGGGGCATCTTCCGCAGCACGGCCGCGCTCGCCGGACCACGCTCGGCCATCCTCCTCAGCCCGCGCTGCGCGGACCCCATGTACCGCAAAGCCATCCGCGTCTCGATGGGGCATGTGCTGCGGATCCCCTTCGCGACGCTACGGCCATGGCCCGAAGCGATCGCACAGGTCAAGACGGCCGGGTTCCAGGTCATCGCGCTGACCCCCGACGCCGGTGCGATGGACATCGGCGAAGTCGCGGCCCGATTGAACACGGCGGAAACCCGCCCGCGCATCGCGCTGCTCATCGGGACCGAAGGCGCGGGCCTGACCAATGCCGCGCTGGCCGCGGCAGACATCCGCGCCCGCATCCCCATGACCCCCGGCGTCGACTCGCTCAACGCCACCACGGCCGCAGCCATCGCGCTGCATCGCCTTGCGGGGAATCCCGAGTCAACATGACGGGATCGAAGTCACGATTGTGTCACGGCCGGATGGCGCACACGCTTTCTCGGGAACTTCCCGACCTGTCGGGGGTTAAATCCCGTACAATGTCGGGAGGTCCGCCGCGGGGCGGTGCTGTCATTCATTCTGTTCATGCTCCAAGAGGGAGTCGCCTCATGATGCTCATTCGATGGTTCGCGTGTGCGAGCGTTTTGCTGGCCACCGGTCTCGCCAACGCCCAGGTGCTTCGCGAAGGCGCGGGGGATCGTCGCGCCAAACTTGACGCGATGGAGATGACCACGTTCGACCACGGCCACTGGTCCAAACTCACTGACTGGAAGAACGGCGCTGCGCTCACCGGCGCGGACGCCGACGGCAACGTCGTGCTGATCGTCACATGGTCCAACTGGTACAACCTGGCGATGCGTGTCATCCCGATGACGCAGCGCCTCTATGAGAAGCACAAGGATCAGGGCCTGATCGTCGTCGGCGCTCATGCCCAGCGCGGGTGGGAAGGCGCGGAGGATGCGGCCAAGGGGGCTGGCGTCACCTTCCGCTATGCCCATGACGCAACGTCCGCGTTCCGCGACGCCTTGCTCGTCGATCAGGATCCGGACTTCTATCTCATTGATCGCGCAGGACGCATGCGCTATGCCGACATTCAAACCGGCAGCGTCGATGCGGCCGTGGAGGAACTCATCCGCGAAACCAAGCAGCAGGCGGTGAGTCGTCCCGAAACGCTCGAAGCCCTGCGCCGGGCGCAGGAAGAGGCCGAGCGTCGCACGCGATTGATCCGTCAAAACGTGGACATCGCGCAAATGCCCGACCTGCCGTTCGCACGCCCGACCCCGGAGCAGTATCAGCGGGCCAAGTGGCCCTCGCGATGGCGCGAGTTTGAAGAGCAAATCCTGCAACTGCAACGCAACACCAGTGGGCAAGAGGCCCCGCCGATTCAGATTTCACTCCCCGCAAAGACCGATCCGTCCTGGTTCGGGCGTCCGCTGAACACCAACGGCCGCGTGACGGTGATCTTCTGGTGGGTGCCAGACTTTCAGGCGATGTACGAGCGGGTGCAACCACAGATGGACCTATTGCAAAAGGAACGAATTCGCGACGTTTCCGTGGTGGCTGTGCTCACAACCGCAGAACGGCCAGGTTCCAACCAGAGCGGACAACAACTGTCGCAGGAGGAGATTGAGCGACGCGCCCGCGAGTTTCTGCGGATCGTGAATCGCGCAAAGTCCCAACGGACCTACGAAACCTCGGTCGTGGTCGATGCGGAGTGGAATGTCATCAACCAGGTCATCGAAGGTGGTAGTTCACAGTCGCTCTACCTTCCGCTCGCGGCGATCGTCAGCACCGACGGAACGATGCGCTGGATCGGCGACCCGACGGACAACCGCTTCAACGCCGCGCTTGACCGCGTCCTTGCCGAAGACCCCGCCGTCAAGGCACGCCGCGAAGTGGAGCGAGAGTGGATCAGAACAAATCAGCCGCAGGATCCGTGAATCGAGAGAGCGACGGCCGTTCTATGGTGTCGCGCGACGCCGCGCCGCTCTTTCACGTCGTCCTGCACCAGCCCGAGATTCCCAACAACACGGGGAACATCGGGCGTACCTGCGTCGCCACGTCCTGCTGGCTCCATCTGATTCACCCGCTGGGTTTTGATCTGTCTGAAAAGGCTCGCCGACGGGCGGGCCTCGACTACTGGCCGCGACTGACCGTGTGCGAACACGCGACATGGGAGGCGTATCGGGCGGCGTCGGCGGAAAACCGGCCGTGGGTGCTGACGACACACGCGACTCGGTCGGTCTTTGACGCTGAGTTTCGGCTTGGCGACCACTTGGTTTTTGGCAATGAGACGCGCGGGCTGCCTGGCGCCATCCGCGAGGCGCATCCTGAGCGATGCCTGTCGCTGCCGATGGTGGCTGGGGAGCGTTCGTTGAACCTGGCGACGGCCGTGTGTGCCGTGGTTTTTGAGGGCATTCGCCAGTTGAGGGCCGCGGGCGTGTGCGACCTGGACGCGGCGGGTCGGCTCGTGGTTCCGGAGGTGAAATCGCTCACAAGGGAAGCGTGAAATTTGGGGTGCGTGAACCGCCATAACTTCCAGTGCGTACAACACTTAGCGGACGCCGCGAGGCATCCGTGTCTTACTCTCTCTCTCCTCCGGTGTGCCGTTCGCGGAAACGCGACGGTACACTTGTTTTTGCATCGGACGGCTGCACGGAGCGAGGGTTCTCAGAGCATGGCGACAGGCAGAAGGACTAGAGCCACGGGATCGATCGGCGTGTGGTGCATCGCCGCGCTCATGTCCATGGGCGTGGCGGGTTGCGCCAAGCCGATCTTTGCGCCACATCAGTCGCGCACGCAGTACGACCGTTACGATCGGCTGCGCAATCAGTACGCGCCGCAGTTCGTGCAGGATGATCTCGGCCGTCGCACGCCGAACATCCGCGAGCGGCTGACCCCCAAGCCATAGTCGGCGACGCCCACTCGGAACCAAGATCGTGGACTTGACCACATCCTCCGGGGAGTTTGAGTGCGCCGATGGTGCGGGCGGTGAACCAGTGAGAATGCGAGATTCGCGCAAAAAACCGATGGTTTCGTAGTCAAAGCGCCGATGAAACCTGCGCCCGCATGGAAGCGGGTCTATCGTCAACGAAGTGGAACGGATCATGCCCACGCAACGCAAGGCAGGCGGCGAAGTTCGCGTCAAAGTCGTCTGGGCTTCGCTCATGGCCTCGATGTGTCTGGGCTTCGGTGTGCTCTGGATGCTCGGCGGCGCGGAACGCGCGAGGCTCGACGGCCTCACACTGCCGCCCATGGTCGCCGCCTCGGGACCATCATCCATCGAGTCGATCTTTCAGACTCGCTCCGCGCTGGATCGTTCGCGCTGGCGCTCGATCGTCATCCACGGCAGCGGCTCGCCCGTCGGCACGCCGGCCACGATCGAAGCCTCCCACCGCGCCAAGAACCTCCAGGGACTCGGCTATCACTTCGTCATCGGCAACGGACGCGGCTTCGGCGATGGCGAGATTTTCGTCGCGTCGCGCTGGCTCGAGCAGACGGCCGGGGAACACGTCGCCGGGCCGCAGGGCGATGATCTCAATCGAGTGTCGATCGGCATCTGTCTCGTCGGGGATGGCCACCGTGAGCAGTTCACCGACATGCAGATGCGGCGACTGGTGCAGTTGATTCAGACCTTGGCGCGGGAGCTCGACATCCCCGCCGAGTCGGTGCTGCTGCACAGCGACGTGGCCGAGGCGACGGACCCCGGGAAGTTCTTCCCGGCTGCCGCGCTGCGACAGGCGCTGGCCTCAGGCCTGTAGCCACTCCGAGATTGCGGGTTGGAGGCATCCGTTTTGACGGCAGCGGTGTATAGTTGTCGCGCGACTTGGCAACGGGGAGGGGTCCCCGGGGTTGGGCCAGGGTGACGGCGCGTGGAGCGGCGGGCTTCAGAGCAAGCCCGGTCCTCCGAGAGCCGATGGAACTGCGGTGTGGACGACCGGAAAGACATCACCGTCGGCCGGCAGAGGGAACACTGAACCCGTGCAGCTCAAGAAGAAGGGCGACGAGATCGAGGGCTATCGGATCCTGTCCGAACTGGGCAAGGGGGCCGCTTCTGTTATCTACCTGGTGCAGGACCCCAAGACCAAACACGTCTGGGCACTCAAGCACGTCGAAAAGGATGATCCCAAGGACCAGCGCTTCCTCGATCAGGCCGAGGCCGAGTTCGAGATCGCCTCGAAACTCAATCACCCGGGCATCCGCAAGATCACACGCCTCGTCAAAAAGAAACGCCAGTTCATCGCCGTCAAGGAACTCGTCCTGGTGATGGAACTCGTCGACGGCGTCAGCCTCGACAAACTCGAAATGCCCGACCACGAGAAGTGCGTCTCGATCTTCCATCAGGTCGCCGACGCCCTCGCACACATGCACGACCGCGGATTCGTCCACGCCGACATGAAGCCCAACAACGTCGTCGTCGATGACACCGGCACCGCCAAGATCATCGACCTCGGCCAGGGGTGCAAGATCGGAACCGTCAAGCCGCGCATCCAGGGCACGCCAGACTACATCGCCCCCGAACAGGTCCACCGCCGACCCATCACGCCCAAGACCGACATCTACAACCTCGGCGCGACGATGTACTGGGTGCTCGCACGCCGGCACATTCCCACCGCCCTGCCCAAGGGCGACTCGCTCGTCGGATCGCTCGACGATCACATGATCGAAAAGCCCGCGCCGCTGGCCGAACTCGTGCCCAACGTCAACCCCCGACTCAACGACCTCGTCATGCAGTGCGTCGAAGTCGAAGCCACGCGACGCCCCGAATCCATGCGCTGGGTCGCCGACAAACTCAACCTCATCCACGGCGTCCTCAAGCACGAAGCCGAACGCAAGAAAGCCCCGGCCGTGTGGGAAGACCCCCCGACCAGGGCGTGAGGGCGGGTGAGTTTCGATTCAATGACGGCCGACGGCCCGGAAACGCCCCAAATTGGGGGGTTGCATTGTCACTTGGAGTCTGGTACATTGTGGGGGGTGGCGTGTCGGTCGAAATGGGTGCGATGGCCTTGTGTTCGCCGGGCCGTGTTGAACGAAAGGGGCGACGAGCGATGACTGGTTACAATTCTGGCGTTCTGGCGTTCTGGCGTTCTGGCGTTCTGGCGTTCTGGCTTTCTGGCGTTCTGGCTTTCTGGCGTTCTGGCGTAGCGGCGTAGGACGGCCGTGCGCGGGGGGCGATCTGACCCCGCACGGCCTTGGCGCATCGCAGCGCCCCCACGCAGCGCATCACGGGATGGTGATGGCAATGACGGCCGTGGTGTGTCTGATCTTCGTCGTCAGAGCCATGGCCCAGCCGCCGGATCATCACACGCATCGCGAAGTCTTGCTGGCGTCAGAACACACAACCAATCCCCCCCCTCCGCCGTTCGGCGTGATCGCACGCAGCGTTCGTGGCGCGGACGTGTGGGAGGATGGGATGGTGTGGACGGTCATTGAGGAAGAGGTGACGGCCATGAGCGGCACAACGCTGAGATCTCGCGTGAGTGCCTGGGATCCAAATCGTCCGAGGTCGCAAACTTTCCCGTTCAATCCGACTTCGATGGTGGTAGAGGTGGCAGGATTCGCGCCAGTCAGTTTCTGGCCTCACAGCCTGGCGTGTGGGGATCCGAACTCAGATCGGCCAGGACTTCAACATGCCGGTCCGCGTGTGGAGGGGTATGCCTATTCCGTCGGAGGGTGGTCCGCCTTGGTCTCGGGAACCATTGTGGTTTCGGACGACGAAGGCCCCGTCGATGAGGACGAAGTGCCCGGCCCGGCCTTGTACCGGACGAATGCGTGGATCTTCAGAACTTCCTGGTTGTACGAAGCCTTCGGACAATGCGGAGCCAGTAGTCTGTGTGCGGATCTTTCTCCACTACGAACTTTCGTTGCGCAGAACATTGAGATCTGCCAACAAACAGTTGAAGGCTATGTGGAACTCTTTGACGTCGATACAATTCCCGAAGTGGATGTGGGCGGCCACATCGACGGTTCAGGCCCGAATCTTCGGAACACGGATGTCGTCGTGGGGGGCGCGTTCCGTGGACGAGCGTGGCTATTCGGCGAGAATACGCTTCCTCCAGCTCCAAATCAGAACCAGTGGATCTGGCGGGACACCACAAGCGATAGTACCGATGCGCTGGTTGTACTCCTGCGATACGGTGGACAGCAGAACGGGCTTGTCATCCCTGACGAGGTTAACCCAGGAACCAATGACCCATCGCAGCCGGTGCTGAAGTTCGGCTCCTCCGGTGATGACGCCGTGCTGGCCGTGGCGTTCAACCACAACACGGGGCAGATCGCGGTGGCGGGGTACTATGGTGATGACGACATCAACTTCAATCCGGATCCGGAAGGGACGCCAATCGGTCCGTATGACAACAACTACGCCGGCGGACGAGACCTCTTCGTGGCCGTGTATAGCTACTCCTCCAGCACTCCACTCGACCCAGGTTCATTCCGCTGGCGTCTCGACTGGCGGTACACCTACGGCACGCAGTACGACGACGAGGCTTCGGGTGTGGTGTTTGACGTGACGGGACGGGTGTTCGCGGGCGGGTGGGTCGGCAAGGCGGGCGGCGGAACCAATGCGTGGAGCGGAGGGTTTCTGCCGCGCGCTCCGTCACAGCCCCATTGGCCTGCCTGGCCGGAACCCATCATCGAGTGGACCACGACGCTTGAGGATCCCGATCGCACATCGGCGTGGAGCCGCGTGAAGGTGGATGGCATCGGACGGCCGGTGTTCGTCGGATCATTCGAGGACACCATCACGCTCAACCCGGAAACCGAGCCGCCGCACACAGTCACGCTGACATCCCAGGGTGGCATGGACTGCATGACCGCGTGCTTCTATCCGGACGATGGTTCAGTGGAGTGGGGCTTCCGCTTCGGAGGTGAGGAGGATGACTTCCCGCACGCGGTGAACGTGTGCCAATACAACTCGGCGCGGCTCGTGGTCGGGGGCGAGTTCCAGGACATGGTGCAGTTTGACCCGAGGAACGTGCCTTCGCCCGTGCAGGCCGACGGGCTGGATGGGTTCGTCAATCTCTTTGATCCGGATCCGGATCCGGAACTGTCCGATGATGACAAGTTTCATGTGACGCTGCTGATACCGAACCTCTATGAAACTACGCCCAACCGATACACGGCCGACCCGCCGTGCGGCCCGAGCCTGTTTGGCGACACGCGCGAGTCATGGTCGATCATGATGGATCAGATCGCCGAGCCGCTGGCGGATGAGGCTGTGGTGCCGCAGGATGGGTCGGTCTCGCTCCAGGTGATCCTGTACGGCGCCCAGAACTTCAACCTTCGTCAAGACAGACACCGAAGTTTGCAGGTCGTGCCCTCGACGCGGATCACGGAGCGAACGGCGCCTCTCTTCGCTCGGCGTCTGGCGAACATCATCTGGTATCACCGCAAGGGGACCTATCGCACGATGGGCGAGGGTCTCACGCTGGCGGGCGACTGGGCGGGTTGGCTGCCGGATCCGCAGAATCCCCCGCCATTCCGGCATCCGCATTTGGCCGAGGATGGAATTCGTCATGCGCTGTTCATCGAATCGCTGTGGTATGAGGATCAGTCCGGCGTATCAGTGAGTGGCAGGGCGGGAGATCTCGTTGAGGAGCAAGATGGTCAGCCTGTGTTCGACGCAATCAACGGGATCGCCGTACAGACGCCGTCGCAGGGCGTCGGCACGCCGTTCACGCGCGGTACTCTCGGAAATGTGATCGCCAGGTCGCATGTGAAGTTTCCGGATGGCTGGAGTACATCGGGGGTGCCTGATTGGGAGCGCAATCTCGGGATTGTGGCGCATGTGGATGGGTGGGACGACGAATGCCTCGGCACGAACGACGTGACGCTGGAGGAGATGGTTGCGCGGTTCATGCCGCGGCTGACGCGGCTCTTTGGAGACTATGACGGCGACGGCGTGGTGGATGTACAGTTCAACTGTCAGAATCCTGGCGAACCCGACGGGGACGACTGGGATGCGTTTCTTGCTGGCGTGCTTGGCCAGTCAACCTTCGCGGATTGGAACTTCGACAACAACTTCGACGGTGATAGACGACTGCCAAGTTTCATCCCTGCGTTCTTTGGCATCGACTTCTCCAAGTTCATCACGGGCGCGATCGGAGGATGCCAATGAACTCGCAGAATTGCATTCCGTGGTGCTGTTGCGCGCTGGCGGCACCTTTACTCGCCGCCTTAGCCATGGGAAAAGACGGCCAAGGTACATTCCACACATCGGGACGAATTTCACCCCAATGGCGTGAAGTTCACGCTAGTAACATCACGAACGACGGAATCGTGATCGGAACACTTCTGGCGTCGGGCAGACACGAGGCGTTTCGGTGGACGCCTCATGAGGGATTCACGATGCTCGGAGCGCTGGGGTCTCCCAGCAAGAGCGTCACATTCCAAGCAACACCAGACGGTCGTTACATCGTTGGCAACGACTTATCGAATGGACTGAGTGAACCGGTAATATGGCGAGACTGGCAGGGGCCGTTCCCGGTGTTCGCAGAACCACTGAGTGTTCCCGCCACGGCTATTGGGGTCTCCCTCGACGGCGCGACCATCGCCGGGTATGTTGCTTGGAGTGCGCCAGTTCACGAAGGATACGTGCTTTCGAAAAAGCACGGCTTCGAACTGTTTGGGCATGTGCAGGGTTCTAGCAAATCCTACGCCGGTAGACTCTCCTGGGATGGTGAAGTCACCCTGACAACAATCATTGCACCTTGGGGCCAGGAAGGCGCACGATGGACGCGAGCAGGGGGGCTGGAGGCACTTGGCGACCTTCCCGGAG
This sequence comes from uncultured Phycisphaeraceae bacterium, assembly GCA_964614515.1. Taxonomy (GTDB): domain Bacteria; phylum Planctomycetota; class Phycisphaerae; order Phycisphaerales; family UBA1924; genus CAZTPJ01. Next base: position 29,476 of record CAZTPJ010000019.1, read on the forward strand.
GTTATACCTTCAGCAATCTGGGCCACTGTTCGCGCGATGGTCGAGTTGGCGTTGGTCGGGCAACACCATCCTCTCCCATCGGCAGCCCACACTCCGCACGATGGACAGAGGGCAGTGAGTGGCAGAGCCTGGGACGAATTGGTTCGGCGGACGCTGTGTCCGGCGATGGCTGGATCATCGTGGGCATGCGAGATGGATTGGACCCGGCTGTCGTCTGGAACCCCATTGACGGCATGCGCTATGTCAAGGATGTGTTGGAACAGGACTTCGGCATCAATCTCACCGGCTGGCGATTGCGCAGCGCCACCGCCATCTCCGACAACGGTCGTTACATCGCCGGCTGGGGCTTCAATCCCGGCGGGACGCTCGATGACATCGAACTCTGGATGGCCGAGATCCCCCCCTTCTGCTACGCGGACTGCGACCGCTCCACCTCCAACGGCCCCGACAAGCCGCCGGTCCTTGACATCTTCGACTTCCTCTGTTTCGGCAACATGTTCATGCAGCGCGACCCCTACGCCAACTGCAACAACGACGCCCACTTCGACATCTTCGACTTCCTCTGCTTCCAGGACGCCTTCGCCGAAGGGTGTTGGAAGTAGCCACGGCCGTGACGACCATCACCCGCACGGCCACACCGTTGGCGAGACCTTGACACGCGGCATCGCAGCGCATGTGGCCACGTCGAACCATGGCCACGGCACACCACATCGCGCCATGCACGGCCGTGCGGGCTTGTGGCCGTGGTGTTCCCCAGAAAACTCCGCCGGGCTTGGGGTGTGGAGCGGTTTGCTGTATACTGGTTTGGGCTGACGTGGTGCGGCCGAACCGTGCCGCGCTCGATGAGATGTGCATCGTTCCTGGTGATTGCACCCCGGGGTCGATCTTCAGGGAAACCCGGAAGGGATTCGGAGCGAATAACGAACGGGGAGGTTCTCCTGTCACGTCGCTGAGGCTGTGGTTCAGGCTTGATCCGCACGACGCGGGCGGCGGGGTTCTCTTTTCACGATGAAACACCATGCACGACACTTTGGATCGCTCACGGCCGACCGATGAAGGGAAGCGGCCGGGAGCAAGGAGCACGATCATGAGGCGAATCTGGGCGGGGGTTGCGGCGTGTGTTCTGGGACTGTCCTCATCGGCGCTGGCACAAGCGCATGACCCTGCGGATCCCTCGCGAGATTTGGCGCGGATCGCGGCGTTCACGATTCAGGACCTCGACCTTCCGCCGATGGCCGGTGAGCCGTTCGCCTTCGAGATCGACTTCGACGGCGTGGCGCATCGCATCGAGGCCGTGCCGAGTTCGGTTCGTTCACACCGGTTCAAGGTTGTGAGCATCGGTGCCGATGGGGTTGAGCATCCGATCATCGCGCCGCCGCCGAACACCTATCGCGGCGTGGTCGCGGGCGTGCCGGATTCGGGCGTGGGCGTGTCGCTGACCGACGGCCAGATTCAGGGGATCGTGATGCTGCCGTCGGGCGATCCCGCGGCCGCGCGAGTGATGTGGGCGATCGATCCCCTGTCGTGGTATGACCCCCTGGCACCGCGAACCGCGCATGTGGTGTACAAGTCGAGCGATCTTCCGGCGATTCCCGGATTCTGCGGCACGATCACCACGCCGGCCCCCGCGCCGCGGCACGACCCCAACGGAGGGGGGGGGACGGATAACCTGCTCGTGTGCGAACTGGCGGTGGACTCGGATGTGCAGTTTTACCAATTGCGCGGATCGAACCAGGCGACGGCGATCGCGGACATGGAGCAGGTGCTCAACTCGAACAACGTGATCTATGAGCGCGATGTGGATGTGACGTTCGAAGTCGTCCACATGATCGTGCGCACCGCCGCCGGGCCGTATACGACGACAACCAACGCGAACACAATCCTTGAGCAATTCCGTAACCACTGGTTCTCAGCCCAGGGTTCGATTCAGCGCGATCTGGCGCACATGTTCAGCGGCAAGGACTTCTCAGGCTCGACGATCGGCATCGCCTATCTCAGCGGCGTGTGCAGCACGAGCAACGGGTATGGCCTCGTTCAGACGCCGGGCCTCGGCTTCTCGGTTCGCGTGGCCGTGACCGCCCATGAAATCGGGCACAACTTCAGCGCCCCCCACTGCGATGGCAACCCGACGTGCTCGATCATGTGCTCGGGCCTTGGCGGATGCACGGGCAACATCTCCAGTTTCGGCACGACGGAAAAGGGACAGATCAGCGCCTATGCGGTGACCCGGCCCTGCCTCTCGCCCGCCGTCCCGCCGGTTCTCGCCCTGCCGTTCTTTGACGACTTCCCCATCACCACCATCAACGCGAATCACTGGGACACCGTCAGCGGCGCGGGCATCAACGGCACGGCCGTCAACCCCGTCTCCCCCCCCCTGACGCTCGCGTTCAACAACGTGGCAAGCATCACATCCAAGCCGATGGATCTCCAGCCGTCGATGTTCCAGACGGGGATGTTCGTCAAGTGGTGGACGCAGCACCGCTTCGTCGAAGCGGGCAAGACGCTCCGCGCTGAATACTTCTCGCACTTCAATCAGCAGTGGCGGGATCTGAAACTGCACACCTCCGACGGCGTGACCCAGACGCGATTTTACTGGCACGAAGTGCGTCTGCCCGCCGATGCCTTCGGCAACACGTTCCGCATCCGCTTCACCTCCAATGGCAACGACGGCATCGACCTGTGGTATGTCGATGATGTGGCCGTGGACAACCTCTGCTTCGCTGACATCAATGGCGACCGCGCGCTGGACATTTTCGACTTCCTTGACTTCTCGAACCTCTTCTCAGCGCTTGATCCGCGGGCGGATTGGGACCAGAACGGCACGCACGACATCTTCGACTTCCTGTCGTACTCGAACTCGTTCTCGGGGGGGTGATATTGATCGAGAGAACCATAAGCTTTCGACTGCCTGTCTGAACGCTCCCAAACACCGCTGTGACGGCGGCGCCCCGGGCGCCGCCGTTCTCATTCCTGCCCATACTTCTCAGCAAACTTCGCAATCGCCTGGGCGTCGCCGACGACGACCATGTCCTGCCCCGCTGTGAGTTGTGTCGTCGCGGGTGGGTTGATGAGCATCGACCCGGCCGGGCCGATCGCGACAATGCTGCACCCGGTCTGTTCGCGCACGCCGCACTGGGCCAGCGTCTCACCATTGAGCGCATCGGGCACGCTCGTGCGAAAGATGTCGAGCCCCTCGGCGACAGTCACAACCCGGCGGCGCTTGAGGTGATTGAAGATCGCCTCCGCGCCCGTCGAAGCATACGAAATCACAAAGTCCGCCCCCGCGCGATGCAGCGTCTGCACGTTGCGCTCCAGCGTCGAACGACTGATCACCTGCATATCCGGACGCAGACGCCGACAGATGATCGTCAGATACAGATTGATGTTGTCATCATGTGTCGTGACGATGACGGCCGGGGCCTTCGCGATGCCCGCGCGATCCAGCACGTCCGGATCGGCGGCGTTGCCGACGATCGTGCGCTGCGTGTCGTGAACCCGCGCCGGATTCTGTTCCACGATGCGCCAGGGAATGTGTCGCTCGTCGAGCGCGGCCGCGGCGGCACGGCCGATGCGCCCGCCGCCAAGGATCAGCACCGGCTCGCCCGTGACGTTGTAAATCGCGAAGTGTTCGTCATAGTTCTGAAGTTGCTCGGCCGAACCAACCAGCACGAGAATCGTGTTCGCCTCGACCATGGTGTCCGGCGTGGCGTGATGAAACTTGCCCCGTGTCCACACGCCGATGACCGTCACGCCCAGGTCGCCGATGCGATTCTCGGCGAGCGTCTTGCCCACCAGCGGCGTCTTGGCCGCGTTCGCCTCGGCGATGAGCAGTTCATCAAACTGCCCGACAACATGCGTGATCGCATCCCCCCCGATCGTGCATCGCGCCAGCGAATGGCCCATCACCGCGCCCAGTCGAAGCACGGCCGTGGCCCCCGCGAGTTCGAGAATCGAGATTGACGCCTCATCGCTGGCCGTGGCGATCACAGGCGTGCGTTCGGCGACGGCGCGAACGGTGAAGACGGCGTTGGTGTTCGCGGCGTCGTCGAGCGTGGTGGCGATCATGGCCGCGTCGGCGGCGCGGGCTCGCACATACGTTTCATCATCGTCAAGATCGCCAAGCAGCACCTTGAACCCCAGATCGCTCAGACGCTGCGCCTCGGACAGTTCCGGCACGATGAGTAGATATTTCGGGCCGAATTGATCGAGTTTGCGGATCACGGCCTGCGTGACGGGATCGAGATGCGTGAGGATGACGTGCCCGCGGGTGTCGGCGGGGACGGTGCGCGGGGCGCGTGCGGCGGTCTGCGCCTCGAACCACGGCACGAGAAAGAACTGAATCATCGTGAACGGCAGGAGCACGATGAGAAACATCGCGCCCGTCACCATGACAATGACGGAAAACGCATGCCCGACATCCGTGCGAAAGACCACGTCGCCAAAGCCCGTGGAGGTCATGGCGGCGACGGTCCAGTACAGCCCGGTGAGCCAACTGTACTCATCACGCCCTTCATAACGCATCACAAGTTGAAAGACGAAGGAGAAGAACAGGATGGCGCCGAACAGGATGGCGAGGAATCGGATGAGGAGTCCGAAACTCCGTCGTGTGCGAGGCTGATGGAGGAAGCCCAGGAACTTGAGCGGATGGGAGTTCATCGTCATGTGTCGGGTTGTCGGGGGGGATGGTACGCGAGGCCGGCGGCTGAGACGCCCGCCCCACCGAATCCAGTTGGACGTTGCGGTTCCCCCGTCCGCTCGCCCCGCGCTGGCCCCATGACGCGACCACACTATCATGCCCGCGTGTACCAGGCCCTGCTCACGCGACGATACCTCACGCACAAGATCATGCCGCTCCTCGCGGCCGTGGCCGTGCTCCTCACCACCGCCACCGAACTCATCGTCTGGTCGGTCATGGGCGGGTTCCTCGAGCGACTCATCGAGACCGGGCGGGAACTGACGGGGGATGTGACGTTCTCATGGCCGGTGGCAGGATTTGCCCACTATGAGGACTTGGTGAAACGGCTGGAAGCACACCCGGATGTCAACGCCGCCGCACCGGCGATCGAAACCTTCGGCATGATCCTGCTTCCCAACGGCCGTCCCGAGCATGTGACGGTGCGCGGCGTCGAAGGCGACATCGGCTCGCCGGGCGAACCGGAATATCGTCAGGGGAGTTACTCTCGCGTCACCAACTACGCCACATCCCTGTATTGGCGACCCATCGACACGCCTCAGAGACTCGACAAAGCCAAAGCCGATCCACGCCTCACCGATCCAGTCCCCGGGTTCTGGGATCAGAAACTCAAAGACGGCCTGCGGCTTCGCGAGATGGATCCGGAGACGGGGCAACTCGTGCCGGCGATGGCGCTGGGCATCGAAGTCTCAAAGTTCAACGCGCGCGAGCCTGGCCCGGTATATGTGCCCATTCGTCGCCTCCAGCAGATGCCCGATGGCACCGAAAAGATCATCGACACGTTCCTGCCCAACACATCCCTGACGCTCAACGTCCTGCCGCTGGATGAAGAAGGGCGAAACATCGACGTGGCCGCGCGACGCCTGCCCGTCGCGAATGAAGTGTTCACCGGCTTTTATCCGCTGGATTCCTCGACGGTGTGGGTGGAGTTGTCCGCGCTCCAGTCGATGCTCCGCATGGGGCGGGCCGTGCGAGTCGAACCGGGCAACCCGTTTGAAACGGTCATCGACCCGGAGACCGGCGAGGAGATTCCCGCCCCGCCGGTGATCGTCGGCGAAGAACCAGCCCGCGTGACCAACATCCTCGTTCGCGGGGCGCCGGGTGTCAACGCTGAAGACCTGAAGGTGACATGTCTTCGCATATACGAAGAATTCGCCGCCGCGCATTCCGGACAGGTTCCCGCGGCCTTTGACATGGAGGCCCAGACCGCGACCTGGCGCGAGCAGAACGCCATGTACATCAGCATCGTCGAAAAAGAAATCGTCCTGGTGATGTTCATCTTCGGCGTGGTCTCGTTCACCAGCGTGTTCCTCGTGCTGGCGATCTTCTGGGCCATGATCAGCGAAAAAACGCGAGACATCGGCGTCCTCCGCGCCCTCGGCGCACGCCGCGCCGGCATCGCATGGCTCTGGCTTCGTTACGGCCTGGCCATCGGACTCGTCGGCGGGTCGCTGGGCGTGGTGACGGCCGTGCTCATCGTTCACAACATCAACCCCATTCATGAGTGGCTCGGGCGTGCAATGGGGATTCAGATGTGGGATCCGCGCGTCTACCTGTTCGCGAGCATTCCAAACAACGTGTCGCCGCGCAACGCCGTGCTGATCTTCGTGGCAGGGGTGCTCGCGAGCGTGCTGGGCGCGGCGTGGCCCGCGATTCGCGCAGCGCGCATGGACCCTGTCAAGGCTCTGAGGTTTGAGTGACCCACGCGACACCCATCATCTCCGTCGAGCGCCTGTTCAAGACTTACCGTCTTGGCAAGGTCTTCGTGCCGGTGCTGCACGGCGTCACGCTCGATGTCGCGCCGGGCGAATGGGTCTCGATTCTCGGCGCCTCGGGATCCGGCAAGTCCACGCTCCTCCACCTCATCGGCGGCCTGGATCGGCCCGACAAGCCAAACTCTCGCGACAAGTGCCACGCATGCCGCAAACCCATCGCGTCAAAGGATGCCGACACATGTCCGCATTGCGACGCCGTGCTGCGTCCAGTCGTCACCCAGCCTGGCGTGATTCGATTTCGCGGCCAGGCCCTCTCCTCCCTCTCCACGGCCGAACTGGATCGCTATCGTGCGGCCGAAGTCGGCTTCGTGTTTCAGTTCTACCACCTGCTGCCCGAACTGTCCGTCATGGAGAACGTCCTGATCGCGGCGATGGTGCGGCACGGGCGAGTCGGGTACATGCGAAGCGCGGCGGACCTGCGGAAGAACGCCAGGAGCCTGCTGGATCGATTCGGGCTGGGACACCGTCTGTCACACCGCCCGGCCGAGTTGTCCGGGGGCGAACGCCAGCGCGTTGCGATCGCGCGGGCGCTGGTCAATCGGCCGGCGCTGCTGCTGGCCGATGAACCAACGGGCAACCTCGATCACGAAACGGGGCGGAAGATCGTGGACGTCATCGCGGGTCTGCGCGGGCCTGACGGACCCACGATCGTCTTCGTCACACACGATCTGGAGACCGCCCAGCGAGCCGATCGCGTCCTGCACCTGATCGACGGTCGGTTGGTGCCGGGAGATCGAGGGCAATCCCCGACGGCCGTCGTCGCCGGGTAAAGCCTGAATCGAGGCATTTTTTTTGCTCCCAGGACGGGTATCGCCCCGGTCGATCGACGAACTCGTGCTATGCTGGGAAGTAAGGGGATACTATCAGGACTTCGGAGGCCGTCTCGTTGTCACTGGCGCCCGCAACACAGATCGCAACCCCTGGCGGGATTGACCTGAGTCCGATGTCAATCCGCTTAACGGGGCTAGAGAAACAGGCCGTCCCCGCGACGGTGATGGATATCGGTGCGGGTCGAACGGTTGTGTTCCTCCACGGGCTTGTCGGGCTAAACGATCACTGGGAAGATGTGGTCTCGCGCGTGCGGCATCATGTTCGCTGCGTGATGCTTCAGTTGCCGCTGCTGGACCTGCGCGGGAGTGACTGCTCGATCTCCGGCGTGACGGAACTGACAATCCGGTTCCTTCGCGAGCACATCGGGCACAAAGCGGTGCTCGTGGGCAACTCATTCGGCGGACATGTCGCCTTGCGCGTGGCATTGGAAGAGCCGGAGCTTGTCAGCGGGCTGGTGCTGGCCGGATCGTCCGGGCTGATCGAGAAGAGCATGGTCAGTGAAGTGCAGATCAAGCCGAGCCGTGAGTGGCTGGCGCGAAAGATCGGGGAACTGTTCTATCGCCCCGAACTGCACATGCGCGAGAGCGATCTCGATCGGGCGCACAAGGCGCTGACGGATCGCGGCGGCGCACGGGCGATGGTGAAGTTGTCACGCTCCGCGCGTCGGAATCACCTGGGCAACCGCATCGCGCAGATCGAAGCGCCGACGCTGCTGATCTGGGGACGCAACGATGTGGTCACGCCCCCCGAGGCCGCCCAGGAGTTCCTCCAGCGACTGCCCAACGCGCGGATCGTCTGGTTCCCGCAGTGCGGGCATGTCCCCATGGTCGAAAAGCCGGACGAGTTCGCGCGTGCGATGCTCGAGTTCACGGCGGACCTCGACGCCCTCGACGCGAGACCCTGAACCGTGCCGAACGTCAACGCTTCGCCACGTTCACGGTGGACCAGCCTGATCGGAGCCGGGCTTGGCTTGAAACTCGCGCCCCGCATCAGACTGCTCGGCGACACCCAGCATTGGACACAGCACACCGCCAGGCTCCAACGCCAGCAGTTGCGATCGCTTCTGACCCGCGCGGCCCAAACCGAGTTTGGCCGACGCAACGGATTCGCCTCGATCGCTTCACGCGGCGACGCGGACCTCGTCGCCGCGTATCGCGATGCCCTGCCCGTCGCCGACTGGTACGCCTTCAAGGAACCCATCGCGCGGATGCGCGAACACGGCGAGGGCAACATCCTCTGGCCGGGGATCGTGCGAGACTTCGCGCAGACCAGCGGGACCACGGCCGGGGACAAGTACATCCCCGTCTCGCGCGAGATGCTTCGATCCAACTATCGCGCGAGCCTGGACATCTTCGCGCATCTCTCGCGATTCGGCGTGAAACTGCCGACGCTCTTCGGCGGGCATTGCCTCTTCCTCGGCGGCTCAACCTCCGTGGAAGTGAATGAACACGGCATCCGCACGGGCGATCTATCGGGGCTGGTCACGCACCTGATCCGCTGGCCGCTCGATCGCGTGTATTCGCCGGGCAAACAGATCGCGCTGATGAACCACTGGCCGAGCAAGATCGACGCGATGGCCAGGGCCTGCTTCGAGCAGGACATCCGCATGATCAGCGGGATGCCCAGTTGGGCGCTGGTGCTGTTCGAGCGCGTGCTCGGCCTTGCGCGGGAGCGAGGCCGTCCGGCCAGGACGATCCGCGAAATCTGGCCGCACTTGCAAGTGTTCGTCCATGGTGGTGTGAAGTATGCTCCGTTTGACTCGCGTGTGCGTTCGTTCTGGTCCGGCGAACCCGGCGGCGCGGACATCCCCGCGCGGCTGGAGTTGTATCCCGCGAGCGAAGGCTTCATCGCGATGCAGGACACGCGCGGCGACCCCGGCCTGCGCCTGCTCACCGACAACGATGTGTTCTTTGAGTTCGTGCCGCTTGAAGAGATCGACAACGCCTCCGCGCCGGCGTTCACCTGCGAGATGGTGGAAAAGGGGCAGCGATACGTCGTGGTGCTCTCGACCTGCGCGGGCCTGTGGCGATATGTCCTGGGCGATGTCGTCGAGTTTGACACGATCCCCGCGCGGCTCGACGGGCGAGGAGGCGAAGGGCCCTGTCGCCTGCGCATCGTCGGAAGACATCGACACTTCATCAATGCCTTCGGCGAAAACCTCATCGTCGAACACATCGAAAACGCCGTGGCCAACGCCGCGAATGAAACCGGCGCGGTCGTCGGCGAGTTCACCGCCGCACCCGTCTATCCCGGTGAGGGTCGCCGCGCGGGGCTGGAACTGGTGATCGAAGTCAAACCGCCCCATGGCTTGTCGCCGCGCTTCGCCGAGGCGTTTGACGCAGCGCTCAAGGCCCAGAACGTGGATTACACCACCAAGCGCACGGACGGCCTTGGCATGGCCCCGCCGACGATCACGCCCGTGCCCATCGGCGCGTTTCACGACTGGATGCGCCGGCGCGGAAAACTCGGCGGACAGCACAAGTGCCCCCGCTGCGCCAATCATCGGGAATATGTCGAGGGCGTGCTGCGCGTCAACGTCTGAAACATGCGAACCCCAAACACCAATCAATCTGATACCCACAGACAAGGATGCACACCGTGAATCAAGGATCGGCCATCAAGCCCGCGATCACATCAACCTGCTGCGGCGGGCCATCATGCTGCGGCGAAGTCAAACCCCTTCGCGAGAGCCGCCCCGCCATTCCCGCCGCCGCCGACGCCATGCTCGCCCAGTGCGCCGCGCTGATCGAGTCGGTCAGCGACACGGCCTACTGCGCCCCGAGCCGCGTGCTGCCCGGCGGCACGCTCGGCAAGCATGTGCGACACAGCCTTGACCATTTCCGCGCCGCGCTGGCCGGGGCGGCCACCGGCGGCGTGATCGACTATGACCATCGCGAACGGGATGTGCCCGCGGAAACCAGCCGTCAGGCGGCGCTCACGCTGATCGACCAGGCCCGGCGCACGCTGGGATCGCTGCGCACTGAGGATGTCTCGCGCGGCGTCCACATTCGCGTCATGCTCGCGTCCGACGGCGCGATGGAAGAAATTCCCTCCACCCTCGGACGCGAACTCGCCTTCGCCACCCACCACGCCATCCATCATCACGCGATGATGAAGGCCATCGCCGCCGAGTTGGGGCACGATGCCGGGCCGGAATTCGGCAAGGCGCCATCCACGCTCAACTTTGAACACGCCGCGAAGCGATGACCATCACGCCAGCGCACGCCCGCCATCGAGACGAATGATCTCGCCGGTGATGTAGTGCGCATCGAGCGTGAGCCAACGCACCGTCTCGGCCGCATCTTCCGGCGTTCCCGCCCGCGCCAGCGGCACGCGCCGCAAGTACGCCGCCTGCTCATCCGGATCCGCCTCGCGCCCGGACTCCGGCCACGCGACAACGCCCGGCGCCACGCCATTGACCCGCACGCGCGGCGCAAGTTCCCGCGCCAGCGATCGCACCATCTCCGCAAGCGCCGCCTTGGACATCGCATACGCCGAGAAGCCCAGCCTCGGACGCCCCATCGCGTGAACATCCGTCATCGCCACGATGCACCCGCCGCCGGGCAGCCGAGATTCCGCCAGCAGCGGCGCAAGATGCCGCGTCAGCAGCAGCGGCGCCAGCGCGTTGACGCGATAGAAGGCCAACGCCTCATCACTCGACACATCCGACAGCGGCGTCGGCGCGTACATCGACGCATTGTGAACAATCGCATCGAGTCGATCCAGCGAAGCCGCGAGTCGCTGCGCCGACGACTCCACCATCGCCAGATCATTCAGATCGACTTGTTCAAGCCGCGTGCGGGCGCCCAGGTCCGCGAGCGTCGCCTGTGCGGCCACGGCGTGATCGCGACTTGTGTGATACGTGATGACAAGATCGCACCCCGCGACGGCAAACGCGCGGGCGATGGCCAGACCGATGCGACGGGCCGCGCCCGTCACCATCACCACCGGCCTGTCGCCGCAGCGCTTCATCGAGTTTCATCCTCGGACGCATCGCGCGATGGGGGGCCTTCAGGCATAGGCATGCGGCGAGCGGACTCGGTCCACGGATCGGGCGTGGCCGTGGCGCGGCGGGCCTTGACTCCACGGCGAATCTGCTGGCCCTGCCGAATGTTCCACAACACGACAATTCCCACCACCAGCGCCAGACCCAGCAGCGCGAGCAGACTCCACAGAATCAGCGCATGGGGCGCCTTGTCCGGCAGCGTGCGAGGCGGGTCAGTCGCGAGGATCGCCAGGAGCAGGCTCATGGTGGGACTGTATCGGGTAGCCGGGGGCGGCGTGCCACGGCCTCGCCGAACGCGGCTATCCTCTGCGGATGCCTGAGCCGAGCATGCGAGTCCTCGTGTCGCGTGAGCAGATCGCCCGGCGCGTGCGCGAACTCGGCCAGCAGATCGCCGACGATGTGCGCCGTGACATGCGGCGCGACGGCCACGGCGATGCGCAAGGCGAGGTCGTCCTGATTCCCATCCTCACCGGAGCGATCGTCTTCGTCGCCGACCTGATTCGTGAGATGCCCCTGAAGATGAGCCTGCGCCTCGTGGCCGTGTCAAGTTACCCCGGAACATCCATACAGTCCAAAGGCGCGATCCTGCGCAGCGAACTGCCGAGCGACCTTCGCGGGCGGCATGTGCTCATCATCGACGACATTCTCGACAGCGGCCAGACACTCGGGACCGTGCGCGACCTGATCCTGGAACAACGGCCCGCGAGCGTGCGCATCTGCGTCCTGCTGCGCAAGGCCGTGCCGAAGCGCGTCGTGAATGTCGAGGCCGATTACGTCGGCTTCGACATTGCGAACGAGTTTGTGGTCGGCTATGGACTGGATTACGATGGGTACTACCGCAATCACCCGGAAGTCGTGGTGATCGAGTCGCAACACGAGTGAGCATCGCGGGGCGTGTTGTCCCGGCGGGAGCAGCGCGATGGGTCGTCCGATGGTGATTGGTCTGGTGGGCGGCATTGGCGCGGGCAAGTCCGCCGTGGCGAAGATCCTCGCGGACCTCGGCTGCATCGTGAGCGATTCGGATGCACAGGCAAGGGCGGCCCTCGATGAACCCGCCGTCCGCGAGCAACTCATCACATGGTGGGGCAAGGAAATTCTCAGCCCCGACGGACGCGTCGATCGGGCGAAGGTGGCGAAGATCGTGTTCGATCGCCCGCGCGATCGACAACGACTCGAAGGGCTGATTCATCCGCGCGTGCGGGCGGAACGCCAGCGAACCTATGAGTTCGCGGAACAGTCGGGCGCTCCGGCCGTGGTGATCGATGCCCCACTGCTATTCGAGGCGAACGTGGATCAGGAGTGTGACGCGGTGATCTTTGTCGATGCCCCGCCGGCGCAGCGCCTGGCGCGTGTCCGCGAATCGCGCGGGTGGGATGAGTCGGAACTGACGCGACGAGAATCGGCCCAGTTGAGCCTGGAAGAAAAAAAGGCTCGCAGCGGGTACGTCGTGGTCAACGATGCGGACCTGGCGGCCCTGCGGGATCGGGTCGGTGAGGTTTTTGAGCGAATCCGGTGGAACTTCCGGGCGTAGTTGGGCGTATACTATCCGGGACGAAAGTTGATCCCTCCGGGCGGACCAGACGATGATTGGTGGTCTACCCTTCACGACCATCGAGACTTCGACGCCCTGACGGGGCAAGGATCGATTCCACGGAGCGGGCCGCTCGTGCAGCCGCTCTGCATCACGCACCTGATCGACGCCGCTAGAGGTTTCACCCTGGGAAGGGTTGTCGGCGCACCATCAGTCACCGCTTGCATTCTGACACGCCTTGACGCCCGGTGAGTACCGCGCGTCCATCGTCAGGAGCGATCAGTGATCAATAGGGAATGACGCGACCATGGCCAAGAGTCCGAGCATGGTGGATGAAGAGCAGGTTCCGGCCACTTCTTCCGGGAAGCGCGGTACACGCGCCAAGCGAGCCAGTGCCGAAAGTTCCAGCAGCGCGGAAGCGCCCAGCGCCCCCGCGCCGGAACCCAGGCCCGCCGCGCCCGCCGAGGCGCCGACACCCCCCCCACCACCGCGCGATGCCGCCCCACCACACCCCCAGTCGCGCCCGCCGCAGCATCAGAATCAGGGCGGATATGCCCAGCAGGGCGAAGGTCGCGGCCATCGCCGCAAGCGAAAGAAGCGCCGCGGCGGCGGAGGCGGAGGCATGTCCTCCGGGCCATCCCAGCCACCCTGGAGCCACCACGACCACACCCTGCCGAGCGATGAAGAGTTGGAGCGTGAAGCGGCGGAACTTGAAAAAGTCGCCGCACGCGCAGACCCCGAAGTCCTCAAGACCGCGCTGAACATCACGCAACTCCAGCGCATGGGCATCGAAGAACTTCATGAAGTCGCCGAGCGCGAGGGCCTCGAAGACTTCTTCCATGTCGCCAAGCAGGAACTGATCTTCAAGGTGCTCAAGGCCCGTGCGGCCAAGCAGGGCCTGATGTTCGGCGAAGGCACGCTCGAGATCATGCCCGACGGCTTTGGCTTCCTCCGCAGCCCCGAGCAGAGTTACCTCCCGGGACCGGATGACATCTATGTCAGCCCATCGCAGATCCGCCGCTTCGGCCTGAAAAAGGGCATGGTCATCAAGGGTCTGATTCGCCCGCCCAAGGAAAGCGAGCGGTACTTCGCCCTCCTGCGCGTCGATGAGGTCAACACCCGTCAACCCAAGACACTCCACAGCCTTTCAAACTTTGAAGACCTGACGCCGTTGCACCCTGAGCAGCGGTTCATTCTTGAGACGACACCGGATGAGATCGAATGCCGGATCATCGACCTCGTTGCGCCCGTCGGCAAAGGCCAGCGAGCGCTGATCGTCGCGCCCCCGCGAACCGGCAAGACCGTCCTCCTCCAGAAGATGACCAAGGCCATCCGCCAGAACTATCCCGATGTCAGGATCATCGTGCTGCTGGTTGACGAACGCCCGGAAGAAGTCACGGACTTCCGCCGATCATGCCCGGATGTCGAGGTCGTGGCGAGCACGTTCGATGAACAGGCGTCGCGGCATGTGGCCGTGGCGGACATGGTGATCGAAAAGGCGAAACGGATGGTCGAGTTCGGCGATGACGTGGTCATCCTGCTAGATTCGATCACGCGCCTCGCCCGCGCCTACAACGCCGAGATGCCGCATTCGGGCAAGATCATGACCGGCGGCCTCGACAGCAACGCGCTGCAAAAGCCCAAGAAGTTCTTTGGCGCCGCCCGCGCGATCGAAAACGGCGGCTCGCTCACCATCATCGGCACCGCCCTGGTCGACACAGGCTCCAAGATGGATGAAGTCATCTTTGAGGAGTTCAAGGGCACGGGTAACAGCGAACTCCACCTTGACCGCAAACTCATGGAAAAGCGGATCTATCCGTGCATCGACGTGGCCGCCTCCGGCACGCGACGCGAGGAACTCCTGCTCGACAAGAAGGAACTCGAACTCGTCCATCGCCTGCGCAAGGTGCTCAGCGACATGAACGTGGTCGAGGCGATGGAACTTCTGCGGACCAGACTCAAAAAGGTCAAGTCCAACGCCGAGTTCCTGATGACGATGTCGCTGGGATGAGTTTCCTCGGCACGGCCTTGCGCCCCGGCGGTGGCTGGCCGTGGCGCCCCGGGGATTCTTCACCCCGAAAGCCGCGAACGGCCGAAGAACCGAGGACTTCACGGAGCGTATGACCAAGAGGACAGGGGGCACGGCATTGAAGGTGGCGCTTGCGGGAATGAAATGGCAATTCACGGCCGGCGCGATCCTCGTCGGCATCGGCATCCAGGCCTCGCCGGCCCAGGTGCCGGTGGACGCGGACGAGTTCACCGCGCGGGCCATCGCGCGAACGGCCACACTCGACCTTCGAGCCGTGAGCGCGCCAACGACAGAGGACTTTCAGATTACGTCGGACCTGCTCGAACTGGCGACGAGGTTCGCGCCGCGTGATCGCGAGATCACGCGACAGTGGCTTGAGGCGGCGTGGTCGGCGGGCGACCGCACCACCGCCCTGGAAGCCACGCGCCGGCTCATCACCATCGATCCCACCGATCAGGTCGCGACGCTGCGCCTGGTGGCGGCGCGAATCGGGGAACTCCAGACGGCCGAGGAACGCCAGGCCGCATACGCGAGGTTTCTCGGTCCCGAAGGCTCATCGCTGGCGCCGACGATTCGCAGTCGACTGGCCCTCGATGCGGCGCTGCTGGCGCGTGAGCGCGGGGATCACGACGCCTTCGCGCGATTCCTGAGTCAGGCGACCAGCCTTGATGCGACCCACAAAGAAGCGGCCGCGTTGGCCGCGACATACTTCGCCTCGATCTCCAACGATCCGGTGGGCAAACTTGAACTGCTCGTGAACCTGCTGTACGCCGATCCGCTGGACCCCAACGTGCATCTGGCGGTGGCATATGAACTCGCATCACAGCACAGTTTCGAGGCCGCACGGCGGTTCCACCTCATCGCCGAAAACCTGTTCCTTGCGTCGCTGGGCGAACTCAGCCACGACTTGTTCCTCGGACGGTTGTATCTGGTCTGGCAGGTTGAGGGCGCCTCTGCGCTCGTGGCCGCGCTCGACCGACGCATCGAAGAGGTTCGGCTGCAGGAGATCGCGAGTTTTCGACAGCGCGGCGCGATCGCGACGCAGGAAGATCTTGAACGAGTCACGCTGAGCGTGCCGTTTGAACTGATGCGCTTGATGGCCGCAAGTGCCGCGGAAGACGCGGAGTCCATCGCCGACGCCGCGCACGATCTGGCCCAGGTCGTCGCGTCGGAAATGCAGCGCATCGAAGCCGAAAACCCCCACGAAGGCGAGGTCGCCGTCGCGCAGATCAGTTACGCCTTGGACCTGACCATCGCGCGGCTCTTCTGCAACGTGTCTACCGAGTCGGCCATCAAGGTCACTCGCCGATTCATGCAGGAACTCCCCGAGGCGATGCGAAACTCGCCGACCATGCAGTTGGCCCTGGGACTCACCGAATTCCGCGAAGGCAATCTCGATGAAGCACGCCGGATCATCACCCCCATCGCGAACCTCGCCGCTTTCGGAGGCATGGCCCTGGCGCTGATCGAACTCAAAGCCGGCAACACGGCCGAGGGAACGCACCTTCTCGAACAGATCTCCGGCGCTGCGCCCCTGACGCTTCCGGGCGCGTGGGCGCGATCCCAACTGGCCAAACTCGACCCGTCCAAGGTCGGCCCGCGCGAAGCCGCGCCCGCGATGGAGCGCATCGTGCGGGCCATCCCCGTCTCCGTCGATGACATGGCCGTGAACCCCTGGTCGTTTGTCTCGATGGTTGTGACCGCGACGAACGAGTCCCCCGCCGCGCTGGAACGCGCGCCCCTGCGCGTCACGCTGCGAAACCTCAGCGACATGCCGCTCGGCACCGGGCCGAACCGCCCCATCAGCACGCGTTTGTTGTTTTCGCCACGCGCCGCCGTGGGAAACGAACCGCTCATCGGCGGCTCGCCAGAAGTCGTGGACCTTGACACGCGGTTCCGCCTGATGCCGCGCGAAAGCGTCGAGGTCCTCGTGTCGCCGGAACTCTGGTGGTTCGGCACGCTGCTCGAAACCGCCATCAAGCACCAAACAACGCTGCGGTGGCGCGTCCTCCAGGGCTTCCGCATCTCGCCGCGCGGCGTCTACATTCCCGGGGCGAGCGCGGTGACGGCCGAATCGCCCAAGGTTCGACGCGCGGCACTCCCCGAGGCGAATCTTCCCATTGAGACCATGGTCGAGCGAATGCGCAGTGATCCGGAAGAGGAACTGATCCCGATCATCGCCGCCGTCCGCGCAACCATCGCGGGACCAAGCGTTGGAACCCTTCAACCCGCCACGGCGCAGGAGGCGCTCCTGCTCGCCCGCACGGCCGCCGAACGGTACGCAACCTTGTCGCCGCGCATGCGACTGATGATGGTGGCCCTGCTTCCGCACGCACGCATGATCCCGCCGATTCAAGCGCTCGATGACGTGATCCTCCAGGAGCGCGATCCGATGGTGGCTCGCATGGTGCTCATCACACGCCCCACCGATTCCTCCCATCCGATCTTTGAGTGGGCGCTGTCATCCGGCGATCCGGTGCTCGCGCGACTCGCCACGCTGCAAATGCAGCGGCTGGACTCCGGCCGACAGTGCTACGCGAGAATCCGCGATCTCACCGGCGAGCATGAAGGACCGCTCCCGGGCGCTGGACAGTGAACGCGGCTCACGGTTCAAACGCGCCAGATTCCCCCCGGCCGTTATCCGCCCGACGCCGAGCGATCGTCCTCATTGGCTTCATCCTGGGCATGGGCCTGCTCGCCGCCGCTGGATACGCCGTCATGTCCAGCGCGGAAACTCGCGCTGCGATTGGCGATTCGCTGGCCCACGGCGCGTGGTGGTTGATCGTGCTCGCCTGCATCCTGCCGGCGCTCAACTGGATTCTGACCTCCGCCACCTTCTGGGCACTGACGGGACGCTTCGGTCGCGTCGGATTCGCCGACATGGCGTGGGCCATCGGCGCGGCGTGGGTCTTCAACTACCTGCCGCTGCGGCCGGGGATGCTCGGGCGCTTCGCCTATCACAAACTCGTCCACGATGTTCGCATTCGCGACTCGGCGCGGGTTGTGATCGAAGCCATGTTGGCAAGCGCCGTCGGCGGCGCCGCCATGCTCGGCATCGCGTTGGCGCTGCCGGTCGGGATGGCCACGGCCGTGTATGTCGGCGTGCTTGCCGCGCCGCTCGTGATGGGCGCTCTGGTTAGTGCGACATGGTGGCGACGCGGCTCGCGCGGGCGAGTCGCGATGGCGATCACCCTTCGATATGCCGAGATGCTCGTGTGGATGGCGCGATATCTCATCGCGTTCAGTCTCGTCGGCACATCCATCGACATCCGCACCGCCGCGATCGTCACCGTCGTCAGCCAACTCGCGATCACGATTCCGATCTCGGGCAACGGCCTTGGCGTGCGTGAATGGGGCGTGGGGTTGACGACAGCGGCTCTGTTCGCGGCCGGGGCAATCGACGCGCCCGATGCCGCCGGGGCCACCACGCTTGGTCTCGCCGCGGACCTCGTCCTGCGCGGGACCGAGTTGATCCCGGCGCTGGTCATCGGTGGATTGTCGTCCGCCATGATCTTTCGTAACACGCGGCGGGCGTCGCGCGGCCGGTGACTCGCCCCCCTCCGCCCGGCTTCATACACTTCCCCGAACACCAGCACAGGAGGCGCACGTTGAACATCCTGATCGCGGACAAGTTTGAACAATCGGGCATTGACGGCCTGGCGCTGCTCGGGGCCACCGTCGCCTATCAGCCCGCCGTCACCACCGAGCAGATTCCAGAGGCCCTGCGAAAGTCCGAGTCGCAGATCCTCATCGTACGCTCCAAAAAAGTCCCGGCCTCCGCCATCGAAGCCATGACCAATGTCAAAGGCATCATCCGCGCAGGCGCAGGCGTGGACAACATCGACCTCCCGGCGGCCACGTCCAAGGGCATCGCCGTGTGCAACTGTCCCGGCACGAACGCGATCGCCGTCGCCGAACTCGCCATGGCGCACATCCTCTGCTGCGATCGCCGCCTCGCCCAACAGACCATCGATGCCAAAGCCGGCAGGTGGAACAAGAAGGAATACGGCAACGCCCGCGGCCTCAAAGGCTCAACCCTCGGCCTCGTCGGCATGGGCGCCATCGCCAAGGCCCTGGTCAAACGCGCCAAGGCCTTTGACATGCACATCCTCGCCTGGTCGCGCAGCCTCACCACGGCCATCGCGGCCGATCTGGGCATCGAATACGCCGGCTCAACGCGCGGCGACCTGATCGAAATGGTCGGACGGTGCGACTTCGTCAGCATTCACGTCGCCGGCACACCCGAGACCAAACACTTGTGCAACGCCGAGTTCTTCGCGGCGATGAAGAACGGCGCGGGGTTTGTCAACACCTCGCGCGGCTCGGTCGTGGATGAATCCGCGCTGGCCGTGGCCATCAAGAGCAAGAACCTCCGCGTCGGCCTTGACGTGTATGCCAATCAACCGCCAACGCCCGAAGCCCCGTGGACATGTGAACTCGCGGCGCTGCCGAATGTGACGTGTACGCACCACAGCGGCGCGTCGACGGATCAGGCGCAGGAGGCCGTCGCCGCGGAAGTCGTCCGCATTGTGTCCGTGTATTCCAAGACGAATCGGTTTGTCAATGTTGTGAACGAACCCGTCACGAACTGAGTCGCACGCGGGCGCTGCGCACAGCGCCCTTCGGAGAGAGCACGCATGTCAGAGCGCATTTTCAACTTTTCCGCCGGCCCCGGTACACTGCCCGAAGAGGTCCTGCGCCAGGCGCAACAGGATCTGTGGAACATCGCCGGCTCGGGCATCGGCATCCTCGAACACTCACACCGAGGCAAAGTCGTCGATCGCGTCTTCGAAGAATGCGATGCCGACTTCCGCAAGATCGGCAACATCCCCGAGGACTACAAGATTCTCTTCCTCACCGGCGGCGCAAGCCAGCAGGCGTGGCAGATACCCATGAACTTCCTCTCACAGGGACAAACCGCCGACTACCTCGTCACCGGATACTGGGCCGAGAAGGCGTTCAAGACGGCGCAGAAACTCGGAACCGTTCATGCCGCCTCATCCAGCAAGGACACCAACTACTCCTACATCCCCTCGCGCGAACAAACCAAATATTCCGCCAGCCCCGCCTATGTCCACTACACCACGAACAACACCATCTTCGGCACCGAGTTTCACGATCTGCCCACGCCACCCGCCGGCGCGCCGCTCATCTGCGACATGTCCAGCGACATCTTCTCTCGCCCGCTCGATGTGACCAAATACGGCCTCATCTACGCCGGCGCGCAGAAGAATCTCGGTCCGGCCGGCGTGACCATCGTCATCGCCCACGCGGACCTCATCGAACGCGGCAGCAAGACCCTTCCCGAACTGCTCCAGTATCGCACGTTCGTCCCGGAACTCTCACGCCCGAACACGCCCCCGGTCTTCGCCATCTACATCGTCGGCCTCGTGCTCAAGTGGATCATCAAGAATGGCGGCCTCGAAGGCATGGCCAAACGCAACAAAGAAAAGGCTCGCCCCATCTACGACGTACTCGACACCAGCAAATTCTACAAAGGCCACGCACGCCCCGACAGCCGATCGCTGATGAACATCACCTTCACCACGCCCAAGCCTGAACTCGACGAAAAGTTCTGCTCCGAAGCGAAGAAGGCCGGGTTCGACGGCCTCAAGGGCCACCGCTCCATCGGCGGCATGCGCGCCAGCGTCTACAACGCCTTCCCCCCCCATGGCGCGGTCGAACTCGCCAAGTTCATGCGGGAGTTTGAGAAGCGCAACGGGTGAGGCTGATGGTTGCGAAGCCCTCATTCGAGCGTCGGCCGGGCATTTAGTTCTCGGGCGGAATGGGAGTGATCGACCATGCTCATCGAACGCATCACAGTGAATCCGGATGTCATGGTAGGCCGTCCCTGCACTCGCGGGCTGCGATTCCCCGTATCGCGCGTGCTTGGGCTGCTCGCGGCCGGCGAAAGTGAACAACAGATCCTTGCCAACCATCCGGATCGTCAAGCCGGCGACATTCGCGCAGCGATCGCGTGTGCCGCGGGACTGATGTATCCTCGGGTCGTGGCACATCCTCCCGCATAAGTCACATGCGATCGCGCCTCACGCCCGACGTACATCCGCGAGCCACTCGCGATAAGGCTGCGAGAATCGCTCCTGCTTGAACCACTCCGGCTGGCTCATGTCTATCGACAGCACCATCTCGCCCGTCGTGCCAAAGTCAAACACTCCGCCGCTGATCCCCTCGTGCGCAATCACGAGCACGGGGCAGCCACGGCGAAACGCAAGGGCGCCTTCGATCTGATTCCACGGCGTTGGGAAGATGTATCCCGCGGCGTTCTGAACCTGCGCTGAGCGCCGTACTTCATGACGCACTTCCACCTGCGGATACCCCATCACGATCGCGCCGACGCACTGATCCATGACGTCGATCACCGCTCGCAGCGGCGCTTTGCGCGAGTAGTCGGACCGGCCCAGCCGCCGCGGCGTCAACCCTTCGGCCGACAGAAACTCATCAAACTTCGCATAGGCCTGTTCAAAACCATCGCCAAGTGTGCTCGGCCGGCTGATGAAGATGTTCATGGTGCTCATGGCCAGCATCATAGCGGTGCGCACAAACACCAACACGGCGTACTCGCCATCGTCCACGGCCACGCGGCTCGCCCATGCGATGGCCGCGTCTCAACCACGAGTATCTGCGATTGCGACGAGACGCACCCTCGCGGCTCGCGGCCGCGAGGCTCATCCAATGCAGTCACGCATCGCAACCCTCATGCCGAGCAACTGACAAACGCGCCCACGGGCGTCACTCACACCCCTCACTAAACGCATTGCCAAAGCACAGAAAATCAAAGATATCGCACACGCCCGGGCCGGTCGAGAGATCACAGTCACACGCGTAAGGCTCGTTCGCGGCGAACGCGTTGCCGAAACACAGGAAGTCAAAAATGTCCAGCACGCCGCGCCCTGTGGACTCATCACAGTCCGCATAGCACGGCCGACACCCCCACCGCGCCCAGTGACTCGATGCCATGCCCCCGGCGATGGAGAACGAGCCGCCGACGAAAAGATCACCCTGGAATGACGCGAAGGCGTCGACGTAATAACCGGCCCCTTCACCCATCGCGTGCCACGTTTCGCCATCCCATCGCGCGATTTGATTGACGGGCAACGCGCCGACAGTGCGAAAGCCGCCGCCCGCAATCAGATCCGATCCATGCGATGCCAACGCATAGACGCCATGCCCGGGGCCAACCTCGATCGGATGCCAAGTTTCGCCATCCCACGATGCAATGCGGCTCGTGGCCACACCGCCCGCCTCGGTGAACAAACCGCCTGCATACAACATGCCCTCGTGTTCAGCGAGCGCGTGCACGGCGCCGCTCGTGCCTCCGCCCACGTCGCGCCACTCAGTACCGTTCCATCGTGAGATGCTTCGAACCGCGATTCCTCCGGCCGTCGACAACGAGCCGCCTACATACAACTCGCCCTCGAACACCGCCATGTCCATCCGGTTGAACTGAGAAAAGAACCCCGTCAAGCCGCCGCCAAGTTCCCGCCATGCCTCGCCATCCCACCTGGCGATGTAGTTCACCGGCTCACCCTCGATCTGCGTGAACAAGCCAAGCGCGACGATCTCGCCGTTGTACACGGCCAAGGCATCCACACGGTTATTGAATCCAGATCCTATGGGCATCCAACTGGCCCCATCCCACCTCGCCACACGCACGCCAGCCGGCCAGCCTTCGCCGCCGATGGTCCCTCCAACGATCAAGTCGCCTTCATGCTCAACCATGGCATAGGCCGCGACGTCGACACCTTCACCGACGGGATGCCACGATTCGCCATCCCATCGCGCCACGCCCGGCCCCAGGCGTCCATCAATCATGCGAAACAAACCGCCGCAATACAACTCGCCCTTGTACTCGGTATAACACTCGACTCCGAGGTGCGTGCCAGTCCCGGCCCCGCCCCAACTTTCGCCATTCCACTTGGCGATCGAACGAGTCGGGCCGTTGTCCGCATAGTGGAAGTTGCCCGCCGCGAACAGGTCACCTTTGTACACGGTGAATGAATCAACAACTCGCGGCGTTTGGGAACTCATCAGCGCGATGCCTGGATTGCCAACCACCTCCCACTCGTTGCCGTTCCATCGCTGAACCACACGCATTGTTGCGCCCGAGAAGATTGGAGCTTCGTACAACGATCCGCCGACCATGAGTTCGCCTTTGTACACCGTGATCGCGCACACGCCTTCTCTCGTGATCGAGGTTACGCCTGCGCCAAGTGGTTCCCAGCGAGTTCCGCTCCAACGCGCGATGTTACGAGCCGGCACACCTTGCGTCAGGGACGTGAACGCCCCGCCCGCCACCAACTCGCCTTGATACTCGCCAAGAGCCTGAATTCCATCGAATGATACGAAACTTCTCGGGCTGTAGTCGTTTCTCCAACGTTCCCCATCCCACATGGCGATGTCCCAGACCAAAACGCGATCTATCGATGAACTGAAACTTCCCGCCACAACAAGTTGCCCATTGAACTCAAGGAGTGCACGAACTCGTTGAACTCCGTTGCCGATCAAGCTGCCCAGCGACCCCCACTCACTTCCGTTCCAACGTGCGATGCCGTACGCCGTTGGGTTGCCGGGCACCGCGAACAGCCCGCCCGCGATCAACTCGCCGTCAAACACGGTCAACGCATGCACGAT
>CAZTPJ010000020.1:0-52913 GCA_964614515.1 uncultured Phycisphaeraceae bacterium
GGTGACGGTCACCGTGACCGTCGATCCGGACACGGGGGCTGTGAGCTTCCAATGACACCGACGAGGACCAGTGTGGTGTTCGGCGGTCGTGTGGCGTCCAGCGCCCGCGTCGGTGGTGGTCGCGCGTCGGGTCGCGGGGGGTTCACGCTCATCGAAACGATGGTGAGCCTCGCCATCATGAGCGTGCTCTTCGTGGCGATGGGATCGACGGTGATGGTCGCCGCGCGGGCGATGCCCGACGCCGGGGGACCACTCACCGCCATGCACAGCAGCAGCACCGCGCTGGATGTGCTGACGCGCGATCTGGCGCTGGCGACGGAAATCACGGAGGCTGGCTCGCGCGTGATCGAACTCAAACTCCCGGACATCGATGCGGACAACCTCGGGCCGACGGTCCGGTACGAATGGTCCGGCGTGGCCGGGGCATCACTGACGCGCCGGGTCAACAGCGGTTCGCCGATTGAAATCGCGCGGGATGTCCATGAGTTCGTGCTGACCTACGCGACGCACGACGTGACCACTGTGAAAAGCGAATCGACGACGACGAGAAGTTCCGAACGACTCTTCGCCACCTTCTCAAGTTTCCCGGCGCTGTCCCTCCCCTCGGCCCGCACATGCGACGTGGGCAACACGAAGTGGTTCGCCCAGCGATTCGTGATCGACCAGACTGCGATTCCCGCGGACGCCACGGCCGTGGGTTTTACGCGCGTCGAACTCACCGTTCGTCGTCAAACCGGCGGCGGTGATGTCATGGTCGCGATTCACCCGCCCGCGAGTCCCGGGTCGTCGAACCCCGGCCTGACGCCCGTGGGCGCTGCGCTGTCCGCGCCGTGGGCGAGTCTGCCCAGTTCGTTCGCATCGACGATCTTCACGCTGCCGGAAGACACGCAGATCGCGGGCAACGGGACGCTGTATCACATCGTGGTGTCGGCGACGGCCGCCGCCTCGGCGGATGTGCGCTGGTTCAGCACGGCCCTGGGCAACGCAGGCGATCACTACTACCGCGTGACCACCGACAGCGGCGCGAGTTGGTCACCGACGTCGGGACTCACGACGAACAGTTCGCCGTTCGCCGTGTATGGGTACTTCGAGACGACGACCACCGCCGATGTGTCCAGCACCGATTCGTACCTGCGTCGGGTCAACGTGCGGTTGCGCTCGGGCGGTGACAGCCGGACGCAGTTGGACACGTCCGTGGCGGTGCTCAACGAACCGGAGATGCCGTGATGCGTGGTCATCGCGTGACACGTCGGGGTCGGGTGGTTCGTCGCGGCGTGACGATCGTGGAAGCGGCGATCTCGATGCTGATCGTCGGATTGATGATGGTGGCGGCGCTGAACACGGTGGCGGCGTCGGGGGTTCGTCAGCATCGCGCGGCGGACAAATCCCGCGCGAGGTTCCTGGCGCAAGACCTGATGGCGGAGATCGTGCAGCAGCCGTATGCCGACGCGGACGAGGTGCTGGAGGCGATCGGACCCAATGCGGGTGAGTTGACGCGGGCGGCGTTCAATGATGTCGATGACTATCACGGATTCACCGAGTCTCCCCCGCGATATCGCGACGCGACGCCGATTCCCGGTCTGGACAATTGGGAGCGGCGCGTGAGCGTGCAGTGGGTGAGTCCGGCGACGCCGGGTACGTCATCGATCTTCCCAACGGGTGTCAAGCGAATCACGGTGCAAGTGTTCCATCGCGGCAATCTCGTCGCGGAATCGGTAAGTCTGAGGACGTATGTCAGGTAATGTCGAACATCGCAAAGCCCGACGCGCGACGTCGCGACGCGGTAGCACCTATGTCACGGTGATGATCACGGCCATGATCGTCACCGTGATCGGTCTGGGTTCGCTGTTTGTCGTGCGGGCGCACTCACGCACGCTGGAGTTGCAGGCGGATGCCGCCGAGGCCCGCCAATACGCCCACTCGGCCGTCGAAGTCGGACAGTGGTACATGCAGTCGAACAGCAGCTGGCGCACAGCGCGTCCGCACGGCGTGTGGACCGCGGATGTCGAACTCGGCAGCGGAACCTACACGCTCGAAGTACTCGATCCGGAGGATTCGGACCTGGCGAACTGGGCCGGGGACGCGGTGGTGATCAAGGGCACGGGCCGTCGCGGCCTCGCACGGCAGATGATCCAGGTGACCATGGACCCGGCGCCGGAGCCGCTGGACCTGCTGCGCGCTGCGATTCACACCGCCGGGCAAATCAACGTGCAAGGCGGGCAGACGCTTCAGGTTGGCGGAGCGCTGGTCTCGACCAACACAACGCTGCTCAACTCAGGAACCATCGAAGGGGATGTCGAGGCCGCGGCGGCGGTCTCGCTCGGCGTCATCACGGGGTCCGTCACGCTCCTGGCGCCCGCGAAGGACATGCCCGGCGCGACGGTGTTCAGTCAGTACGCGGCGCGGGGCACGGCCATCTCGCCCGGCGACACCATCGAGAACATCGTCATCTCGCCGGATCTCAACCCGTGGGGCGAGGGCAACAAGCATGGCATTTATGTCATCACATCATCGTCGGACGTGACGATCCGCAACTGCCGCGTACTGGGCACGCTGGTGATCCGCGTCGATGCCGGGCGGAAGGTTCGCATCGAAGACACCGTGTTGCTCGAAACGGCCAATCCCGATTATCCAGCGCTGATCGTGCAGGGCGATCTGGAGTTGGACTTTGACGGTGGCGCTGAAGCGCTGCTGGAATCGGACGTGGGCGTGAATCTCAACCCGGCCGGCGCACCGTATGAAGGTGAAACCGACAGCGACATCGACGACAAGTATCCAAGCGAGATCGTCGGCCTTGTTCACGCGACGGGCAGGATCTGGCTGACATCGAACGGGCGCGTGCGCGGCGCGATCATCGCGGAATCAAACGATGCGGTCGCCGCCGTGGATGTGTCGGGCAACTTTGAGATCGTGTACGATGCCACTCTCTACACGAATCCGCCGATCGGTTATGGCACGAGCGCCATGGCCGTGCGCCCCGGGACATGGGTGCGCATCGTCGATTGATCCGCGTGATCGGGTGGCGGGTCACGCGCTGGTGGGACGTTGCGTCTGTCCAGAACCCGTGTCGCCGGCGATCGCGGACCTCATGCTGGTGTCGGCCTGCACATTGCGCATGCGGTAGTAATCCATGATGCCCAGGTGCCCCGAGCGGAACGCCTCGGCCATCGCCTTGGGAACCTCCGCTTCCGCAAGAACCACCAACGCACGGTTGTTCTCGATCTGCGCCCGATTCTCCTGCTCCTGCGCCACGGCCAGCGCACGCCGCTTTTCGGCCTCGGCCTGGAAGCGCCGCTTGTCCGCCTCGGCCTGATCGGCCTGAAGTTTCGCGCCGATGTTGTCGCCCACGTCCACATCCGCGATGTCGATCGAGAGGATCTCGAAGGCCGTGCCCGCGTCAAGACCGGAGTCCATCACCTTGCGGCTGATGTCGTCGGGGTTTTCGAGCACCTTCTTGTGGGTGAGGGCGGAGCCGATGGTCGAGACGATGCCCTGACCGACGCGGGCGATGATCGTTTCCTCGGTGGCGCCGCCGACGAGCCGGGCGATGTTCGTTCGCACCGTCACCCGCGCCTTCACACGCAACTGAATGCCATCCTGCGCCACCGCGTCGATCGTCGGACGCGGACCATGCTGCGCCGGACAGTCGATCACCTTCGGATTCACGGAGGTCTGCACGGCCTCGACGATGTCGCGACCCGCCAGGTCGATCGCCGTCGCCACGCTCCACGGCAGGTCGATCTTCGCGCTGCGTGCGGAGATCATGGCCGTGATGACGTTCTGGACACGCCCCCCCGCCAGATAGTGCGTCTCCAGGGCGTTCGTCTGGACTTCCAGCCCGGCCTTGACCGCGCGAATGCGGCTGTACACCACCGTCTTGATGTCCACCTTTCGCAGGCGCATCCCGATGATCTCCCACAACCCCACGCGGGCGTTGGAGAGCAAGGCCTGAATGTACAGGCTGATGAACTGGCCGATGACGACAAAGAAGATCAGCAGCGCCAGCGCCGCGACGATCACGAGAATCCACAGGAAAGGAGGCATCGAGTGTTCTCCGACAAGGGTGTCCACGGCCCAAGTCCGGCCGTGGGGGTTGCACTATATCCGCCTTGGCTGGTCGAATCCGAGCGGGCTGCTCAATACGCGATCACCGAATGCACATGCGGCGTCTGAAGTCCCCGCCGGGCACCGAGGGCCGATAGTTCAATCAGCACCGCCACGCCCGCAATCTCAGCCCCCGTCAGCCGCACAAGTTCCAGACACGCACGCATTGTGCCCCCCGTCGCCAGCAGGTCATCGACGATCAGCGCCCGCTGCCCCGGGGCGAGGGCGTCGGTGTGCAGTTCAAGCCGGTCCGTGCCATACTCCAACGCATAGTTCACGCCGTGGACGGTCCGGGGCAGTTTGCCCGGCTTGCGAATCGGCACAAACCCCGCCGACAACGCCTGGGCGATGGCCGTGCCGAAGATGAAACCACGCGATTCCGCCCCCACAACGATGTTGATCCCGCGACCGCGGAAGGGATTGGCCATGAGTTCCACGGCCAGCGCCAGGGCCGCCGGATCCGCCAGGAGCGGCGTGAAATCCTTGAACAGAATGCCCGGCTTGGGAAAGTCCGGCACATCGCGGATGAGTCGAGTGAGTTGTTCCACCGCCAGTTCTCCGTGCGTCGGCCAAGCACGGCCGTCGCGCGACTAGGATATCGTGCGGCGTCGGCGAAGGCTCGGCCCCGCGCCGGAAACATCGAGGTGTGAATGTCAAGCCAGCCGCCGCGTCGAGAACCAAAGGCCACCGGATCGCTGGATGTCATCGTGCCCATGGGCACGCGCGTCCTCGTTCGCAAGGATGAGGACAAGAAGCAAACCAAGAGCGGCATCCACCTCCCCGACAAAATGGAGATTCCCACGCTCACCGGGCGGATCGTCGCTGTGTCGGCGCAGGTCGCGGCCGATGTCGCCTATCCCATCAAGAAGTACGATCGCGTGCTGTTTCATCCCAAGCACGCGGTGCCGGTGGACTTTGAAGGGGACAATCGACTGTTTGTGATTCCGGTGGAGGACGTCGTGGCCGTGTTCCGCCGCGCGGAGGATGAGGAGGCGTGATGGGGTCGCGCCCGGGCGATGACGAGGCGGGCTGCGCTGATGCCGCCATGCTGCATCGACCGCTCGACCAACTGCCAGATCCGCTTCGCATGCCCCCGCTCGCGTGTGGTGCCCGTCGCGATGTGACCATCCGCCCGCCCGGTTCCAAGAGCCTGACCAATCGCGCGCTCCTCCTCGCGGCCCTGGCCAACGGCAAGAGCACCCTCCGCGGCGCGCTCCTCGATGCCGACGATGCCCAGCGAATGCTCACGGCCATCGCCACACTCGGCGCGACTTGGTCCGTTGACAATGGCGACATTCACATCCGCGGTGTGGATGGCGAGTGGAAGCCGCGCGACGCGGAAGTGCGGCTGGACATCGGCAACGCGGGCACGGCCGCGCGATTCCTTGCCGCCGCCGCGATGCTCTCGCCCGCGCCCGTCATCATCGACGGCGATGCGCGGATGCGCGAACGCCCCATCGGCGAACTCATTGATCTGCTGCGGAAGTTGGGGGCGACGGCGACGTATCTGGGGCGGGATGGTTGTCCGCCGGTTCGCATCGTGTCGCCCAGCGCGCCGCCGTCGATCGCGGAGTTGCACATCCCCACGACGCGATCAAGTCAGTTCATCTCCGCGCTGCTGATGGTCAGCGCGTGGCTGCCGGGCGGGCTGGCCGTGCGTCTTCACGGCGAAGTCACGAGCGAGTCATACATCGCGATGACGATCGGTCTCATGCAGCGCATCGGGATGGAGGTTGCGGCGCACGATGATGGCCGCGTGATCGTCGTTGATGAATCGGTTCCCGGCGTGGCGGGCTTTGAGTATGACGTTGAGCCTGATGCCTCGGGGGCTGGCTACTTCTGGGCCGCGGGTGCGTTGTGTGAGGGGCTGCGCGTGGGCGTGCCGGGGCTTGCGGGCAGTTCGCTGCAGGCCGATGTGGCGGTCGCCGACGTTCTCGCCACGGCCGGGGCGACGCGAACCATCGCCGACAGCGCCATCGCCGTGCAAGGGGGGGGGACCATCACCCCGATGGATGTCGATCTTTCGAACATGCCCGACGCGGCGATGACGCTCGCGGCCGTGGCGGCGTTCGCGAACGGGTCGTCGCGATTTCGCGGCGTTCGCACCCTGCGCGACAAGGAGACGGACCGGCTCGAAGCGCTGCGCATCGAACTTGCGAAGGTCGGCGTAGTCGTGCAGGTCTCGCCGGACAGCGATGCGATCACGATCACGCCGCCGGCGTCCGGCGTGGACGTGTCGGCAAGCGCTGCGCCGGTTCACTTCGATACGTACAACGATCACCGCATGGCGATGTCGCTGGCGCTGATCGGCCTGCGACGGCCGCATGTGTGGATCAATGATCCCGCGTGCGTGCGGAAGACGTATCCCGGGTTCTGGGGCGACCTCGCGCGGTTGTATGGGGAATACTGACCACAGCCGACAACTCCTCGTACGATGACAGTGCGAGTGGCCCGCTCATCGGTAGCCGGTAGAGTCTTTCCCGCCCCCAGGCGTATGAGCCGACCTTTGCTGCGTCTGATTCGAGCGGCTCAACCGCGTTCTCGCCAGCGCGTCGGCGCCAGTACCGCGCCTTGGCTGCGCTACGAGTTGCGCCAAGCCCCGTCGCGTAGCACACATGCAGGTTCCACATGGCCGCACCGTTACCCGCCCGAGCGGCTCGGCGGTAGTATTCGAGTGGCAACGTTGTTCCTGCCTTGATGATCTTGAATTGGATGAGCACGCCAAGCAGCAGACACGCCTCGGGCGAACGATGCTGTGCCGCGACCTTCAGTTGGTTGACCATGCGGTGACGTTCGCGCGGCTTTGCGTCCACCAGATCCAGCAAGGCCGTTACTGCCAATGCGTCTGGATACTGCGCAGCCTCTCGTATCAGATTCAGACCCTGCGTCACATCTCGTCGCACGCCGCGGCCCGCCACCAGCGCCAGCCCGGCGTGGAACGTGCATTCCGCGCTCCCCAGCTTTCGGCCCTCCATGAGCCAGTAGAACCGACGAGAGAGATTGATCGGCAGGGAGCCCCACCCCCACTCATACCTCTTGGCAAGCATCCAGGCGGCTTCCGGTAACCCATCACGAACACAACGCATGTACTGCGAGACAGCACGCCGCGCATTGAAGAAAGGTACTTCATCATCAGACAATACATGCGCCAAGAGAAACCTAGCAACCACGCTCTCGTGCGCGTGGTATTCGAGTGCGTTAACAGCCGTATCGAGATCTGGCTGGCTCGAACAACCTCGGGTAAAGTCATCGTACGTCTTCCAAGCCTCCTCGTAGGAAGGACGATCTTCACGCTGTTGACTGGTTCGACGTGACATACAAATCAGACCCCGTTGTCAAAGCGCTCGCTGGCAATCCGGATGAAGACTGCCAAGGCATCGCGATACCCATTGGCCACCGATCTTAGTGCCTCACGCACGCATTGTTCAGCCTGCAATCGATTAGCAGGCGAGCGAGAAGCCCACCCCACCCGCTGCTCTGCGATGCGGCTGTGTTCGGAATCCCCGAAAGCGGCCGGGATCAGAAGTGCGAGGCGGGTGCTTCGTCATCCATCTCGTGCGCGATCGGTGTCTTGCGCTGGGGGCGGACGCCAACACGCCGGGCCGCGGCGTTGCGCAGCCACTTCCGTTCATCACGGCCGACGACGATCAGCCACGCCAGCGGTGCGTACACGGCGACGAACATCCCGACGACAAGCACGAGATGCACGAGCGTCCACCGCTCGATGGCGAGATGCGCCACGACGAGAATCGGCGAGCACATCGCCGTGACGATCGCCGGCCGCAGAATCGGCATGAACATCGCCCCGATCGGCACGCCCAGGCATCGTGAGCCGATCACGGGCAACAGCAGGAAGTGAATGAACAAAATGATGATGCTGAAGGCCAGTGCCGGGCCGATCATGCCATACTCGCTCGGCAGCGCCTTGATGAGCACGATCGACAGCACGGGATTGAGCAGCCCGCCGATGAGGAAGTACGGCGCATATCGCGCCACATGCCCGGACCCATACAACACGCGCGTCCAGTTGTCCGCCATCGCGCGAAGGGTCAAGCCAAAGATCAGCGTCTGCACAATCGGCACGGCCAGGGGCACGAGTTCCGCCGCCGCCGCCACGCGCCGCGCCACCCACACGTCAAGCAGCGGCTCGGCCAGCACAAGCACCGTCAGCCCCGCGGGAATCGCCACCAGCGCGTGCAGCCGCGTCGAATGCGCAAGCAGCGAGTTCACCGCCTCCTTCTGATCGCCGGCCGTCAGCCGCGCCGCCGCCGCGTCCAGCCCATCCGTCATGCCCACCGTCAACATGCGAACATAACTCGTCAGCGTCACGCCAAGGCCAAACGCCGCGTTGCCGATCACGTTGAAAAACACGTTGACGATGATCTGATCGAGGCGCAGGTGCAGGTTCATCGCGGCCGTCGTCACCGCGTTCCAGCCGCTGGTGCCGATGATGGCGCGTACGGCGGTGCGCGAGGCAAGCGAGACCTTCGGACGCAGCAACGGCTCGGCGGCGACGATCGTAATCACCGCGACGGCATAGATCGCCAGCGACACCGCGTTGCCGATGATCGAGAACAGTGTCAGGCCTCGCGCGGGATCGTCGATGCCGATGACGATGAACAACACGACGGCGACCGAGGTGTATCCGATCCGTTCCAGGGCCGTGCGCAGGTTCCATGAAACCATGCGCTCGGTGACCATGTACATGTTGAACTGCGGCCCGACGAGCACGACGAAGAAGGTGTTGACGCCGCCGGCGATGATCGTCCATCGCGCCGCATCGTGCAGCGCCTCGGGAATCTGAAGCACCGGAATGAGCATGAACAAGACGGCGAACACGACGGCCGCGAGCAGCGCCAGCCCGAAACTGATGACGATCGCGGCGTTATAGGTGGCGGGAAAGTCGGGTCGCCCGTGCGTGTGCCAGGCGTGCCCGAGTTCGCGGTTCATGCTGTAGCGCATGATCTCGCGAAACATCTGTCCGAGGCCAAGCGTGGAGCCGAGCAGGGCGTACAGGCCGTAGCCATCGCGTCCGATGCCGTGCAGGAGCACGGGCACGAGAATGATGCCGAGGATGACGGTTGCCGCGAGTCGAGCGTAGTTTGCGGCGATGCGTATGAGGCCTCGCCGGGCTTCAGAGGGCATGGGTTGGGTGGCTCGGGTGTGTGTCAGGCGGCGGCCGGCTCATAGTCGTATGTTTCGTCGCCATAGGAGTCTTGCGTCTCTTCGACATAGGCTTCATACCCCGCGCCCCCGCGAAGCACCTGCACAAATCGTCCCACGGCGAGCATGGTGATCCAGCATCCCGCGACGGTGAGGATATACGTGTTCGCGAACACGCTCGTCTCGCCGCGGGCCAGCCCCAGCACCTGCCCAAGTCCCGACGCCACCGGAAGCACCGCAAAGGGACTCCACGGCGCAAGCCGGATGATCTCATCAAAAAACCGCAGGAACAGTCCAAACGCGATTCCGTACAGAATCACCGCGTACCACCCGCCCTCGGCCGCGGCCGACCCGATGACCCCCGGCGACAACTTGATCTTGTCGCGGTTGACCTGACGGATTCGCGCATCGGTGGCGACAGTGTTCGACAGTGCAACGGGTTTGTCCGGCCAGATGACGCGCGGCACCGTGACGCCCACGGTGTACCAGAGCGTGAACAGCGGACGGTAATTGAATCGCTCGGGGTAGTTCTCGATCAGCCAGAGCGTCTCGGTCCCCGTGTTTTGCCCGTCGAGCAGGAGCGCGGTGCCGCGCAGCACGCTCGCGCTGGTCATCGCGCGAATGTGCTGCGCCGTCGTTCGGTCATGTTCGCCAGCGGATCGGGCGTCGGTATACAGCGCGATGAAGATCAACGGCACGGCCGACACGGCCGCGAGCCGCACCCACATCTTCACAGGCGACATGTTTCGCCAGTTCGCGTAATACATGCCCCAGAGAAGTCCGCCTCCAATGGCGACGAGACCTCGCCGACCGAACGCGCCGTACATGACCGTGAACATGCCGATACCCAGGATGATCACGCCGTACACGATCAACACCGGATTGAGCAGACGCTTGCCCCACACCCACCCGACAAGTCCCGCGGCCATCGCGCAAAAGCCGGTGCCGAGGAAGTCGGCGAGAATCGCAACGAGGGGAATGGCCGTGCCAAGTCGCAGCGCCATCCCCATGAGCACCAGGATCAGGGCCATGAAGAGCATGGTCAGTGCATTGGGCACGACGGTGGCGACGGGGATGCGCCGCGCCAGCGGCTTGGCGATCCAGCCGACGTTGTAACTGACGAAGGTGAGGATCGTAAAGAGCGTCACCCAGCACGCGAACTCGAAACCGGCCCGCGTCGGGTCCGAAAGCAGGAATGGATCGAACCGATCCTGCCAGAGTCGCAGCGCTGCGCTGGTGACCTGAAAGATGATCAGGCCCACCAGGGCCAGATTGCGAATGCTCAGCAGTTCAACCCGGCCGCGATAGTGATCCCACGCCATCTTCAGGACGATGACCAGCGCCAGGCTGAAAAGATAGACGGAGATGAGTTGCTGCATACGCGATTCCTACGAGGCCACGGCCTGAAGCACGTGTGATTCTCCGCCTTGTCCGGCGGCCTTGCGTCGAACGTCGTCAAAATCCCACAAGGCCCCGGCATGACCCATGAGGCGCGCGAGTCGCTCCGCGTCCGGCGCGAGTCGTTCAATCAGATAGTCGATCGTCTCCAGTGTCGGCGGCGCGGGCTTGGGCGGCGCGGTTGGAAGCAGCGAATCACGCAATCGGTCCCGCGCCGACACCGGCAGAAGCGGACGAATCACCCCGCGATACAGACTCGTCTTGCGAAACTTCCCCCACACGCCCTTGCCCACCGCCTTGCCGTCGGACTTGTTGAACACCTTTTCGACTTGGATGAGGTCTGGGCGAGGATCGATGCCGAGGAATCGGCTGACATCTTCGACGCCGGCCGTGCGACGGCCCACATACGTTTCGAAGCGAATGATGCGCACGCGATCCGGACCCAGCGCATCGAGCCAGGGTTGAATCTGCATCGCATACAGGCCCCAATTGATGAACATCGGGTGTTGCCGCATCGCGACATCGACAGGATCGGTGACGACGCCCGAGGCCGTCGCGTGCGTGTGATGGCTGATCGCCCGCGACACCGGTTCGCGGACGATGTAGATGACTTTGAAGTGCGCGGGCAGCACGGCCGACGCCCGCGCCGGAACGCCGGGATAGTCCGGCAGTTTCGTGTACCCTGTCGATGCTTCCCCGGCCAGTTGCTCGCCGCCGGCGGACTTGAACAGCGCGGCGTACTCAGCGCGGCCGGTGTCGGTCAGCACGCGGTCATCGCACAGGTTGTGCGGCTCTTTCGGCGTGGACATGAAAATGCGCGGATGCGCCATCAGGTCACGATACAGCGTCGTCGTGCCCGACTTCATCGCCCCGATGATGAGAAAGTCCGGGAATCTCATGCCGTGCCCACCGAAACCACATCCATCACGCCCGTGTTCATACGCCCCGCCCTCCGTGAAGTTCCGCGCCGGCCGGAACCGTCGTCACGTCCACAGATGGCGGGCGATCCAACTCCCCGACAGACTGCACCCACGAGTGGTCCGGCTCATATCCAGCCCGAATCAGCATGTCCCCCGCGTGGCGGTCAAAGAGCTCCGCCGCCTCACGCGTGAAGTGATTCCGCCAGTCCCCGGCCTGGCCCTTTCGCAGAAATCGCGTGCGATCCTCCTCACCGGCCTTGCGCTTGGCCTGCTTCGCGAAGGAGTACCGGTCAAGCGCCGCCGCCGCTCGCGTTACATCAGGCTCAGATTCGGTCAGCGTCCCCATCGCCGTCGCCAACGCCGCCGTGCCATCATCCAGCAGATCCTCATATCGAAGCATGACCACGCGCGGGTTCTTCACGTCATAGTACGAGTGAACGTGTTGTCCCCAGTGCAGGCCATAGCGCGGCCGGGTGAATTCACGCTCCATGAACGGCACGAGGTTCGTCTTGACATCGGCTTTGTTCTTCAGGCCCGGGAAGAGTCGACGCAGCCGTGGCGGCAACGGCGGATGGTCCCCCTCGGGCACGGACCGCAGGAGGAAGAAATACGCGGAGACCATCGCATCACGCCCATCCCGGATCGAATACACCCCGCGTTGATACGCCGACCGCACCGGCTCATGCCCATGCACCACGGCCTCAAACCCGATCGGCAGCAGCGAGTGCTTCGGGAACGGCAGTTGCAGATAGTCGGCGACCAACTGGCACATCCACGTCGTGCCGCTCTTTTGATACCCGACCACAAAAACCAGCGGGAACGACGCCGGAAAGCGTTGACCGAGGAACCAAGTGACATGATGAGACGTCGCGCGGAGGCGATGTTTCCACCATGGAAGCCTATTGGACGCCATTGAAATCCCCGGCCTTGATGTGCCTCGCGAGCCGACTCGGTTCAAAGATCGGCCTGTCCACGACCGCTCTCCAGCCCGACGCGATTCTAGGGCCTGCGAGGTGCGTCGCGCCCCCTTTCAGACGGAGGTCGAGGGGACCAGACACGGCCGAGACGGCGCGGGACCGTTGGCCCTGGGCGTTTCGCAACATTGACTGAGCCTCGATCCGATGTGATGGGTTCACGGTGGGGTTTGTGGGCCGGGGTGGGTGCGCGCTATGCTTGGAGGGTTCGCCATGACGACGGAGGCGGGGGTGGTGGGGGTGGCGATGAATCGCAGCGAAAAACCAGAAGATCCCACGCAGCGCCCTGCGGAACCGCAGTCGCGACGTGATGGCGTTCGCCCCGGACGCGACGCAGGCGAGATCCCGCAAAAGACTGACTCTCCGGCCGTGGACGCGACGCGAGCCATCGCGCCGGCGACGCGACGGCCGATCACCCCCGCGTCTGAGATGTACTTCGGCGACGACGGGCCGATGTCCGAGGCCTCGGAACGATTCGGGCCGCTGGTGCTTGAGATCCAAACCGACACCGCGCCCGAAGACCTCGCCGGCAAGGTCATCGCCCACGACGCGGGCCTTGGCGATGTCGGCGCGGGCGGCGTGGCGCGGCTGGCACGCAAGCCGGGGCTGACTGTTTCCACCGCCGGCCGTAAACGCAAGTCCGCGAAAGCGCCGGTGATGCTCGCGCCCAACGGCGTATCTCTGCCGGCCTCGGTGGATCGAGACCTCGCGCGGTCGCACTGGGCCGGTGGCGGGGCGCTCAATGCCCACGACATCTTCGGCGCTCATCCGACATCCATGAGCGGCGTCGCGGGCACGCGCTTCACGGTGTGGGCCCCGTCCGCCCTGCGCGTCAGCGTCATCGGCGACTTCAACGACTGGCATCCCACATCCCACGAACTCCCGCCCGATGGCGCGCCCGGTGTCTGGAGCGGTTTCATCCCCGGCGCGGGGCACGGGATGCTGTACAAAATCCGCATTCAGGCTCGCGATGGACGCGTCCTCGAACGCGCGGATCCTTACGCCCGGTGCGCAGAGACGCCGCCGCGCACGGCCTCGGTCATCTGGAGCCTCAACTACGCCTGGCGCGATGAAACATGGCTCGCCGCACGCAAACGCGCCGCCGTGCGAGACACGGGCCTGGCCATCTATCAGGCGCATCTCGGTTCGTGGATGCGACGCCCGGAAGAAGGCAACCGATCGCTCACCTATCACGAGATCGCCCCGCGCCTGGCCCGACACGCCAAAGGACTCGGATTCACACACGTCGAACTGCTGCCGATCATGGAACACCCCGTCAGCAGCCCCGCCGGGTTTGAGACCTCCGGATACTTCACGCCCACCGGACGCTACGGCACGCCCGAGGGCCTCATGCACCTGATCGACACGCTGCATCGCGAGGGCCTGGGCGTGATTCTCTCATGGTGTCCGACGGGGTTCTCGCTCAACGATGGATGGCTCGCCCAGTTTGATGGGTCGATGGTGTTCGAAGGCGACGATCCGCACATGGCTCGCCATCCCGACGGCCGTGGCGGTCTCTTCGATCTGGCCAAAGGCCCTGTGCGGAGTTTCCTGCTGTCGAGCGCGTTGTACTGGCTGGACGTGTTTCATGCCGACGGGCTGCGCGTCTGCGACATGGCGCCGATGCTGTATCGCGATCACCACCGCGCGCCCGGGCAATGGACGCCCAACGCCCGAGGTGGGTCCGAGCATGATGAGGGCATCGCGTTTCTGCGCACGCTCAGCGACGCGGTTTCGCTGCGGGCGCCGGGGGCCGTGCTCCTCGCGGATGATGTGACGTGTTATCCCGGCGTGACGCGGGCGACATCCATTGGCGGGCTGGGCTTCACGGCCAAGCACGATCATCGCTGGATGGAGGATGCGCTGCGCTACTTCGGTCGCGATCCGATCCATCGAAGTCACCACCATGATGAAGTGACGCGGCGTGGCGCCTATGCGGGAGCCGAGGCATTCATGCTCGGCCTGACGCACGCGTCCGCGAGCGGCGCTTCGCCCTGGCAGCGCATGTTCGGCGATGACGCGATGAAACTGGCGCACCTGCGCTGCCTGCTTGCGTGGTCGTTTTTGCAGGCGGGATGCGGGCAGGTCTTCATGGGCACCGAGTTGGGCCAGGCGACGGCGTGGGATCCGGCCAAGAGCCTTGACTGGCATCGCGCGATCGAGCCGGGGCGCGTCGGGTTGTCGAGGCTTGTCACAGCGCTCAATACCGTGGTGCGACAGGATGAATCGCTGCGGGGTTTCGCGCCGGCCGTGGGCGCGTTTGAGTGGATCGACCCCGGGGATCGCGATCGGAGCCTGGTGTCGTTCGTCCGTCGAGGGGGGGGCACGGCCTCGCCCGTGGTGGTGATCGGCAACTTCACGCCCGTGCCGCGCACGGCCTGTCGCTTCGGCGTGCCCGAGGCTGGGACGTGGCGCGCGATCTTCAGTTCCGATGCGCGGGAGTTTGGCGGAACCGGGGCGAAGATGGTCGACATTCGCAGCAAGCCCGTGGCGTGTCACGATCGGGCCAACTCGATCACGCTGGATGTTCCAGGGCTGAGCGTGGTGGCGCTTCGTCGGGTGTGACCAGAGGAGACCCGCCACGGAGTGGCGGGCCACCCGGAAGCGCTTCGTCGGGTGTGATCCGGCATCGCGGCAGCGCGACCCACAACACGCAGAAGAAGCCCGCGAGCATGCACCAACTCGCCCCGCCGACCGCCCGCCACGCATCGACCGACTCGCGGAATTGCTCGCCCCCCGGCGGCAGGTACAGGCCCGCGATCACCACACCCATCGCCCCCGCCACCAGCCAGCGAACCGAACGCGCCGGCGACGCAAACATCATTACTGCCGCGATCGTCGTCATCGGAACCGTCAGCAACATGTGCCGCGCTTCGGTCTGCGGGCTGAACACCACCACGGCCACAACCAGCCCCGCCCACTCAATCGCCAGTCTGGTGCGTGACCGCGGCTCGCGCAGATTGCCATGCGGCGCGAACACCGGCACGCCCCGCGCTCGATACATCATCGCCACCACCCCCGCGACGATCGCCGCCAGGCCGAGGGTCATGGCGATAACGACGCCCACATTCCCTTCGCCGACCACGCGCGCAATCGCGCTGGGCAACGAGACACTGCGATCCCACGTCAGCCCGTGCGGGTTGGCTGTGGCGGCGGCATCATCGCCCGTGATCACTTCGCGCAAGACGTTGAGCGAGGAGTTGAGGTACTCAAGATTCCGCTCCCATCCAAAGACAAGCGACGTTGAAAGCGACAGCACCGCCGTGCAGACGATCGCGGCGATCCCTTCACGCCATCGACCGCGCACGAACAAATAGGGGACGAAGATGACGGCCTGAAACTTCACAAGCATGGCCATGGCGATCGCCAGCCCACACACCATCGGCCATCGCCCCGTGCAGCGCAGCGCCAGCACGACCATGAGCAGCACCAGCGCATCGGTCTGGCCGCCGCTGAGCGAGGATCGACCTTTGTCGAAGACAATGAGCAGGCCGACGATCGCGGCAGTGGGCGCGAGCGCCTTCACATCGGGGAATCCGAGGCTGTCAACCATCTCTCGTGCGCAGAGTCGCGCCGCGGCGATGATCATCGCGCCGTTGATCATCGCCCACGCCGCTCCGGCCCAGCCCATCGGCAGCAGCGAAAGCGGCGTGAGCATCACCGCGAACAGCGGCGGATAGACATAGCCGCCCTCGAATGACGCGTAGATGTTCTCGCCGCGGCGCACGGCCAGCGCGGCCTCAAAGAAATGAATGAAGTCGCCTTCATTTCCGCGGACGTACGAGATCGCTGCCAGCGTCGCCGCCACCGTCACGCCAACGACAAGCACACCCGTGAGTACATTCCGCTTCGTCTGGTCGGAGTTCATGGCGAAGATGTCGGCGCCGGGACTTCAGTCATGGACGGCCGCGCGATGATGATCTCCGGCGCGATCGGCGGCTCGGGCGGTTCGATGTGCAGCGTGCGAAGTCGTCGGCGAATTCGTGCCACCTGCCCGAGCATACGCACACCGTCGCGAATCGGCGACACGGTTCCCCCCGACTGATGCACCCACGGCACACCGGTCTCGATCCAGCGATGGCCCGCCATTCTGGTCATCGCAAGGTGTTCGATGTCAAAGGCAAAGCCATCTTCGCGGGCGTGCGCCACGAGCATGTCGGCGAGATCACGGCGGTACAATTTGAATCCACACTGCGTGTCTCGCGCCAGCGGCATGCGCATGAGCCATAGGGCCGTGCGAAACAGCGCCCCGGCGGCGCGTCGATGCGCCCTGGCTTCGACCACCGCGCCGGGCGCACGGCGCGACCCGATCACCATCGCCACACCCTCGCGCTGCGCCCGCGCGAGCAGTCGCGGCGCTTCACGCACGGGCACCGCATTGTCCGCATCCATGAACAACACCCACGATCCACGCGCGTCGGCCAGCCCCGTTCGCACGGCCGCGCCCTTGCCGCGATTCGCGTCGTGCGCCACGAGCCTCGCGTCGACGCATCGACCGCGCGGGGGGTTGTCGTGAAGGATCCGCGTGACAAACTCCGCGCTGCCATCTCGCGAACCATCATCGACGACGATCAGCTCGCTCGTGACCTCGAAGTCCGGCATCGTGCCCAGCGCATCGCGCAGCGTCGGACCAATCCGTGCCGATTCGTTGAACATCGGAATGACGACGGACAGGGTTGGAACTTGGCG
This sequence comes from uncultured Phycisphaeraceae bacterium, assembly GCA_964614515.1. Lineage (GTDB taxonomy): Bacteria > Planctomycetota > Phycisphaerae > Phycisphaerales > UBA1924 > CAZTPJ01. The sequence goes on from CAZTPJ010000020.1 coordinate 17,249, forward strand.
GTCGAGCAAAATAGCGGCCATTGGCTGCGAATCCCCGACGCCTCGCGGGCGTCATGCACAGGAGCATGCAACATGATCGACGCTCGCCACCGACGACGATTCTAGCCGCGTGTGCCATCGACCGCGCTTCGCGGTCGGTGCTTCCCGCGCGGGTATCCTTGCCCATGGCCCGCAACACGCCCCAGCGCAAAGCGATCGAAGCCGCATTCGCCCATGCGCGCCGACCGCTGTCGCCGCGCGAGGTGCAGGCCTCGGCCGTGGCGCGCTCCCCGGGCCTGGGTCTCGCCACCGTCTATCGACATCTCAAGGCGATGGTCGATGAAGGCGTCCTCACGCCCGTCGAACTGCCCGGAGAGCCGCCGCGATACGAACGCCGCGATCTCGAACATCATCACCACTTTCACTGCCGCGCCTGCGGACGCGTCTTCGACATGGATGGATGCCTCAAGGGCATCGACGCGCTGGCGCCGCGAGGGTTCAAAGTCGAGGCCCACGAAGTCGTGCTCTACGGCCGTTGCGCTGAATGCGCACGAGGCTGACCAACCTGCACCTCGGGCTGGACTGCGGCGGGCCGCTGCGCAACCGACGCATCAATCGGCGTGTACGTCGCGTTGATCGAGACCTGTTCGCCGACGGCGGGCGCAAGGCGCATCGCGCAGATGGACACCGTGCGGGCCTCGGGCCGATGCATCAGCACGCTGATCTCGGGCCGGTCATCCCAGCGATGACGATGAAACGCATCCTGACGCTCCGGCGTTGCCCCCACAGCCACGACCATCCGTTCAAACAGATCCAGACGCGGTTCGACGCGGTGATCACCCAGGCCGGAACTCGCGAAGCACACCGGCGCGCCGGCGTGTTCAACGACGGCGAGAGTTTGATAGTCCCAGCGTGATTCGATGATCGTCGGCATCGCGTCGCGCGTGTCGAGCGCGATCAGGCGGAACGGGCCGTAGCGCTGAAGGTCGAGATTCGCCAGACGCTGCATGACGGCCGAGGCGGAGCCGGAGTCGATGAGCGCGGGGATGATGGTTCCGCGCGAGACGAGGTCGTCGCGGGGAGGGAGCGAGGGGGGGGTGCGGGGGTTGCAATTGAGGATGGTCAGGGCGAGGCCGGTGTCGGCCGCGGCCACCCACGTCCCGCCGCCGGTGGGATCAACCGGCCACACGGCACGCCCGCCGCCGCCAAGCGTGTGCCATCGGGGCGGCAGCGCGGGGGCGCGGCGCGGCGATTCATCACGGCTGGTGACCATGCGAACCGCGCCGCTGGACTCGCGAATGATGGTGACGGTACACATGGATTGACCGATTCTAGCACCGCTGCCCGATGCGCCTTGTGGGCGTGTGTGTCGTTGAGGGCATTCGCAAAGTCCTTTGGATCCGGTGGGGCGGGCGTCTCGCCCGCCTCCCTTGCGGGTCCGACGCGCAATGGCTAAACCCGTTGGGCAGGCGTGAGCAATCTTGCGGTTGCCCTGCGCTTTGTTGGGAGTTGCGTGCCGATCATTCCCTGACGCGGAGGACGACGAGCGTGAGGTCATCGTCGCGATCGGCCAGGCCGGCGAAGTGTCGAACATCGCGGAGAATGTGTTCGACGACTTCGGTCGCGCTGGCCGTGGGGTTGGTTCGCGCGATCGCGGCGACGCTGGCGGTCAGGCGCGGACGCCCGTACTTTTCGCCGTTGAAGTTGCGTGCGTCGATCAGGCCGTCGGTGCAGGCGATCAGCGTGTCGCCTGGATGGAACTTGAAGTGGCCTCGTTCATACGGCGCTTCGGCATCGACGCCGGCGACCATGCCCCCGGCGTGAAGATCGATGATCTCGACATCGCCCGTCGCCGCGCGACGCGCGACGAACGGGGGCTCGTGCCCGGCCGAGCAGAACGAAAGTTCCAGTTTCTTCTCATCAGCCACCGCGTACCACAATGTGACAAACTCATTGACCAGCGTGTCACGACAAAGGTCCACATTCACCCGCGAGACCACGTCGCGCACATCACCGGATTCTTCGCTGTACGCCCGTAGCCACGCCCGCGTGGAGGCCATCAGCAGCGCGGCCGCGATGCCCTTGCCCACCACGTCGCCGACGACAATGCCGATGCGCCCCTGAAGGTCGATGAAGTCATAGAAGTCGCCGGCGAGTTCAAACGTGGGAACCCAACGCGCGGCAAGGTCAAATCGACGCGACGCCGGCGAACCACGCGGCAACATTCGACGCTGCACATCCGCCGCCAGTTGCAACTGACCCTGAATTCGCTTGTCCTCTTCCTGAATCTTGAGCAGTCGCGCCTGTTCCACGGCCACGGCAAGTTGCTGGGCGATCGACTGAAGCAGTCTGCGTTCCGACGCGGGAAACGCGCGGACCTCGCGGGCGTAGAGCCGAATCGCGCCGATGGGCCGATCACGGAAGATCAGCCCCGCCGAGAGAAACGACGCCAGGCCCTCGGCCGCGGCACGCTCAGGGATCGCCACGCGATCATCGCGCGCCAGCGACTCCACGGCCACGATGTCCCCGGCCAGCGCGAGCCGATCAAAGATGCGATCGCGCGACAGCGGCAGCGGACACAGCAGCCAGTCCTGCGAGAGATTGCGCGAGGCCTTATGCACCAGGTCGGCCTCATCGCGCGACAGGCCGCCATCGGACGTTTCGGGAAGCAACACCACCGTGCCCGCGTCGAGTTCGAGGACTTCCAGCGCCGAATCAAGGCCCATCCGCAGCACTTCATCCACGCTGGCCGCACGCGCCAGCAGCGATGACAGGCGATACATCACGCTCATCTCGCGGAGGCGATGTCGCAGTTCAACCTCGCGATCGCAGACTTCAGTGACGGTTGAGGCCAGCAGGGTGAGCACGGCGTGCAGTCGTGGGTCTTCGAGGGCGCGGGCCGGAACGCAGATCGCGCCGATCACTTCGCCATCAGCGCGAAGGTCGATGCGCTGTTCATCGTCGGGCGGCGCGTCCGGCGGGAGCGTGACCCAGCCGTGGCCGGTGGGCGCGGCGGCGATGCGTCGCCCGGCCGCGTCGCGCAGCGTGATCGCCGCGCCCGTCAGACGCGAAAGTTCATCGCACAACGTGACGAGCGAGCCATCGGTGAGAAAGTCCTCAAGCGATGCGGCGACGGTGGGGCGAGGCACCTGGCGCCCATCCACGCCAACCCCCCGGGGCTGATCGACATCTCGCACCTGGTTCTCCCTCTGAAGTTCGGTCAGCGCTTCAGTCACTCGATGGACTCCACACGCCGATGAGCAGTTGCGTGAGCGGATCCTCCGCCTGCGATCGCATGGCGTCGATGCCGATCGTCACAGCCTCGGCGTCGTCCGTCTGGAACCCGACATACGCGAGCAGCAGGCCCCAATCAGGCGCGAGTCGGCCCCCATCCTGCACGCGACGCGTCAAGTCCGCGCGAACGGCCTTGAGCCGCGCCGTCGGCGGCAGCGCCGCCTCGCCGTAACGCACACCTGCGAGTTCAGGATGCTCCCGCAGCAGCGATCGAAGATTGATCGCGCCGGACGTATACACCCCCGCGGCGATCTGGGAGTGAATGCGCCCCACCGCCGCCAGCGAACCGCCCATGTCCGACGCCATCGCGCGGGTGAAGAGTTCCTCGGCCTCGAAGAACCGCCCTTGGCGCATCTTGTTCTGCGCGGCCGCGAGTGGATCATCGACACCTCCGACGGCGAGCGATTCGATGCGTCCGACGCCGTCGCGCAGCGAGCGGAAGACATCGGGGTTGATGCGTCCCGCGCCGCCCGTCGCCTCTTCGGGTTTGGGAACTCGCGGCAACGGTTCATCGAACGATGGCGGCGCCAGCACCGGCTGGCGCTTGGCTTCATCCATCTCATCCCACTCATGCATCATGTCATGGATGCGCTCAAGGTCCTGACGCCACATGGGAACTTCGACCGGCGCGGGCGAGTGCTGCGCGGCGTGAAGGTCGAGGCGGCTCGCGATCTGCTCCAACGGGTCATACGGCTGCACCGCGGCACGCGACGCCGGCGGCTCCACGACCCCCGCGCGCCCGATCGGCATCACGCGAACGCCGCGAAGGCCAGACGCCACGAAACCAATCAAGTCCCCCGTCTGCGACACGCGGCTCTCGAGCATCGTCGGCTCAAACGGCTGCGCCGCCGCCGCCGCCGACGTCGAACGAAGCGTCCACAGCCCCGCGCCACGATCGTCCGCCCGGGGATCAAGCGGATCAATGCGTCCGATCGGCGCCGGCCCGGCCAGTCCGCCAGATCGCTGCACCACCATCGATCCCACAAGTTGATCCGGCAGGGTGTTCCCCGTCAACAGGCCGAACTGCGTCTGCAACGCCTCTGTCCCGCGAATGCCCATGCCCGCCAGACCCGAATACAGCGAATCGCGCCTGAACAGATAGATGTCGTTCGAACCGATCGGACTTCGGAAGTCCTCGGCCGCGGTATAGCCAAGATCACCGCGAAATGACAACCCGCCCGGAGCATTGCCCGTCACGATTGCATTGCGAAAGCGAATCTCCGCCACGAGATCGCGGACGGGCTGATTGACGCCACGCCCGCCGACTTGAAGGTTCCGATCCAGCGCTGTGCCATCGCCCAAAGCGTTCTGCGCGGACGCAAAGGGCGCAAGGGCCAAGGCGACCGTGAGGGCCGCGATGTGAGCGAGACTGAAAGCCCGGACTTTGTTCATGATCTTTGCTCCGTGATAGCGTGAGATTCTAGGCGCTCGGGGCCGGGATGGTCGGGGTTTGCACGGGTTTCGCGCGCCCTTCATCCCACGCATACTGACGTATGTGGAGGGCGTTGAGTTCATGCATGATCGGACCTTGTGCGGAACGAGTTTCACCGCCGGGGCGGTCACGGCCGGATCGGCGATTCTCGCCCGGTACAATCCCCGCTCATGCACACCCGATACATCACCACACCGATCTACTACGTCAACGACAGGCCGCACATCGGCCACTGCTATACCACGTTGATGGCAGACGTGACGGCGAGGTTTCATCGCCTCATCCTCGGGGATGCCAATCGCGTCTTCTTCCTCACCGGCACCGATGAACACGCCGACAAAGTCGTCACCGCCGCCAGCCAGCGAGGCCTGCGCCCCATCGAGTGGGCCGATCAGAACGCGGCCAGATTTCGCGACGCCTTCGATGTCATCGACTCCTCGCACGACGACTTCATCCGCACCAGCGAAGATCGACACAAGTCTCGCGTCACCGAATATCTACGGCGACTGATGGCCTCGGGCGATGTCATCCTCGGCGACTACACCGGCTGGTACGACGAAGGGCAGGAGGAGTATCTCACCGAGACCACCGCCAAGGACAACAACTTCCTCAGCCCCGTCACGAAGCAGCCGCTCGTGCGCCGGACCGAAAAGAACTACTTCTTCCGCCTCAGCACATACTCCGATCGCCTGCTGGCGCACATTCAGGCCCATCCGGAGTTCATTCAGCCCGAGGCACGGCGAAATGAAGTGCTCGGACGCCTTCGCACGGGCTTGCAGGACATCCCCGTCAGCCGCGCCGTTGCCGGCGATCCGGCCGACGTCTTCGGCGTCCTCATGCCCGATGCGCCGGGGCATCGCGTCTATGTGTGGATCGATGCGCTGTTCAACTATCTCACGGCCGTGGACACGCCCGAGCGCAAACACTACTGGCCCGCGACGGTGCATCTGATGGCGAAGGACATCCTGTGGTTCCATGCGGTGATCTGGCCGTGCCTGCTGATGGCGCTGGGGCAGCCGCTGCCAAAGACGGTGTACGCGCATTCGTACTGGATTCGCGAAGGGATGAAGATGTCCAAGAGCCTGGGCAACTTCATCGAGATCGAGACGCTCCGCGCGTACATCGACCGCTACTCAGTGGATGCCATGCGCTGGTACCTGGCGACGCAGGGACCGATGGGCGCGACGGATGCCGACTTTTCCCACGCAAAGTTCGTGGAGGTCTACAACGCCGACCTGGCCAACGGCATCGGCAACTGCGCCAGCCGCGTCGCCGCGATGATCGCAAAGTACTTCGACGGCAAAGTTCCAACGCCGCGAGATCCAGATGTAACCCTCGCACGCGAATCCGACAAGGCGCTCAGCGACGTGATCGAGGCCGTGGAACGCTGCGATCTCGCCGACGCGGCCAAGCGTGCGATTCGCCATGTCAGCGAGGTCGATGGCTTGATTCACCGGACGCAGCCATTCCGTCTCGCGAAGGATCCGGCGAACCTGGAACAGGTCGGCGGAATTCTCTATGACTGCGCTGAGGGTGTGCGCATCGCGGCTTTGTTGCTGAGCGCGCTGATGCCCCGAAAAATGGCCGGACTTCTTCGCGCGTGGCAATGTGAAGCGCCCGGCGACAAAGGTGCGGCCACAGCGCCCCTGCGCGATCTGGCCGAGTTCCGCGGCGCCCATGCCATCAAACCCGGCGCGACGATCGCCCGCGGCGAAGCCCTCTTCCAACGCGCCGACCCGGCCGACCCTCCGCCAGCGTGAAGGCGCCCGACCAATCGCGGGGCTGCTGAAACAGGTCGGCAACCTGCGTCCCGCGCCTACGGCGTTCGGGCTGTCGTTTACAACCCGCGAAGCCTCATCGGCAGAGTCTCGGTGACTCGCTTCACGCCGTGCGCGGCGAGCGAGGTGGGCTCGCGCAGCGCCATGGGGCTGCGTTCCGTGCGATTGACGCAAACCGCCCGATCAGATATACTCCCCAGCCGTGTCGAGGACCCCTCGAGCAGTTTCGCGTTCCGCGCTTCCCCGCCACTCGTGGGCGGATGCGATGCGCTGTCTGCTGGTCGCCGTGCTGATTCCGATCCTCGCGCTCGGGACTTTTGGCGGGACGCAGTTCCTTGCCCACAGTCACGATGAGCATGGGCTGCACCTGCACGCCGTGGGTCAGTTGAAGGGGGACAGGCTCGCGGCCGCCATTCATGCCGATCACCATGGTCAAGACCGCGCGGTCCAGCCATCGGATTGGACCGATCCGTGTGATGACGGTGAGTGCCGAGAGGGGCTGGACGATGAACCCGAAGGCGTCATCGTCTCGATCGATGTTCACAAGCAACGGCCCACTCGCGGCACGGACCTCGCCGCATCGTTGCTGCCCGCGGTGATGTTGACCATCGCCGTATTTGAGATGTCGCCATCACTGGACCTCGACCACTGCATTGGTTCACCCGGCGGCGCATTGGGTGGTGGCCCCTTGGATCTTGTCGCGTTAAGCGCGAGCGACCGCCTTATTCGCACCAGCCGAGCCTTGCTCATCTAGGAATCGGAGCAACCTCCCGTTGATTGCTCTTCGATGCAGGCCGACCCTGCCGCGAATGAGCGATGGTGTGTGTTGGTTCCTTCACGCTCACGGTTCGCCTTCCCGGCGGCTGTCACGTTCCTTGTAGCAGGAAGATCGTTGTGCGGAATATTTTGACATCCGTTGGCAGTTGCCACCGCGCGCATGCACATCGCCGCGGCCCTCTGCGCGCCCCCTCGCGGGCTGCGGTGCTGCTCGCTGGTCTGGTGCTGGTCGCGGGAGGGCAGGTCGGCTGCCAGTCGTATGAGCGCCAGCCGCTCGACCTCGCCGCGACCCGCGAGGCATGGCTCGCCCGCTCGCCATCCGACGAGACCGCGCGTCAGTTCGCGGACCGGCTCGCGCAGGCAGAAGGCCGGGATGCGAGTGCGTTCGACCCTGCGGATGGTCTCACGCTCACCGAGGCGGAGCCGGTTGCCCTCGTCTTCAACCGCGAGTTGCGCCTCGCGCGCCTTGAGGCCAACATCACTCGCGCGAACGCCGACCATGCGGGCCTCTGGGATGACCCGGTGCTGGGTGTGGACATTGAGCGAGTTGTCTCGAGCGTGCCTGACCCATGGATGGTCGCGGGAACTGTCGGATTGACCATTCCGATCTCTGGACGCCTGGCCGTGGAGAAGGCCCACGCGGGGGCGGAGTACGCCGCGGCGTTGCAGCGTGTGGCTTCGAAGGAATGGGCCACGAGGTCAGCGCTGCGTGAACTGTGGGTGCGCTGGTCCGCCGAGTCCACCAGGCTTGCGCTCACGACGGAGTTGGTCGAGCGGCTCCGCGCCGTGTCCGCGCTGGCGGAGCGTCAGGAGCAGGCGGGCGTGATGTCCAGGATCGACACGATGCTGTTCCGTGTCGAACTGGCCGGTGCCGAGGCTGACGTGATCACCGCGACGGCGAGGGTCAAGGAACTGGAACTGCAACTCCGCGATGTCCTTGGCCTTGCCTCTGACGCGCCCGTGCGCCTGGTTGAATCCGTCGCGTATGAGCCGCGCGGCACCGATCCTGCGTGGCTTCAGAGCATGATGGAGAGTGCCAACCCTGAACTCATGGCCGTACGCGGCGAATATGAAGTGGCCGAGGAATCGCTTCGACTCGAAGTGCGCACGCAGTACCCGGATCTGATCATCGGTCCCGGTTACGGCACCGACCAGGGCGAGGGCCGAGTGCTGCTTGGCCTGCAACTGCCGCTGCCGTTCTGGAATCGCAATCAGCAGGGCGTTGCGCGGGCGACGGCCAACCGAGAGGTGGCACGCGGCCGATACGAAAGCACCTTCGAACATCTGTCAGCGAAGTTGGCGATCGAGAAAATGCGGTTCGACGCCGCGCGTGCCGTGCGCGAGGTGATCGAGTCGCGTGTGCTCCCTCTCGCCGACGAACAGGATGTGGATGTCCGTCGCGTCGCGGAACTTGGACGGGTCGATCCGCTCGTGCTCCTTGGGTCCATCAAGTCTCAGTACGACGTCAAGGTGCGGCTCGTCGATGCTCGCGCCGCGGAGGCCATCGGCGCGATCCGGCTTGATGAATTGATCGGGCCGCCTGCACCAACCTCGTCCCACGATGTCCACGAATCGTCCCCCGCCAGCCCACAGACCCCCACTTCAGGATGCCGCCCATGAGCCGCCCGTTTGCCGTATGCCTCATCATCGTTTTCGCATGTGCGCTGTGCGGCTGCGAGAGAACGCCCGAGCCATCGAGCGCAACCCCGGGCAGCACCGCGGAACCCGCGCCCACCAACCGAGTGGATATCAACGCCTCTGTCCGCCAGAACCTCGGCATCACCTTCGCCAGGGTAGAGAGCCGCAACGTGGAAAGGATGTTGCGCGTGCCGGGGAGATTCGAACTGACGCCCACGGCCACGCGCGAGTACCGCGTGCCCGCGGCCGGCGAAGTCGAGTTGCTCGTGCAGCAATACCAGAATGTTGAGAAGGGGACGCCGCTCTACCGGCTCGATTCACCTCGGTGGCGCGAGATCCAGCGCGAACTCGCCGATGCTGACGCCGCGGTATCGCTTGCGCAGGCAGGCGCTGACAGCATCGGTCCGCTGATGGAGGCGCACGAGCAGCACCACACGGCCATCGAAAACGCAGTGGCCGTGTGGACCCGGCGAGTCACAGCGCTCGAACAACTCCAGACGGCCGGCGGCGCCCGAGGCGAGGAAGTGGCGCAGGCGCAGGCCGCACTCGCGTCCGCACGCTCCGACCTTGCGGAAGCGGCCGAGACACACGTTCAACTCGTGGCGCGAGAGCGCGAGTCCAAAGCCCATCTCGAAGCCGCGCGATCGAAGCGAGTCATCCTACTAGAGGCGGCCGCATCCCTCGCCGGAGTTCCAGCGACGGACCTGGTTGAATCAGCCGACGGCCGGCCTCGATGGCAAGCCATCAGCGGAATTGAGGTTTGCGCTTTGTCGGCCGGAGTTGTCGATGTTCTTCACGCCACCAGTGGCTCGTATGTCGATCAACACGCGCCCGTTCTGGTCACGGTCAAGGCGGATCAGGTTCGCTTCCGTGCCCACGCGCTTCAGACCGATCTTGGCCGGCTTGCGACTGGCCTGTCGGCGACGGTTGTCGCGCCGCTCGGCGGCTCGCTCGCGGGAGCTGAACCCGTTGCGGGGACTCTCACGCTCGCGCCCACCGCGGATGCGGAACGTCGCACGATCGAACTGGTCATGACTCCGACAAGCGATGCCCCGCTCGCCCCGTGGGTCAGGGCCGGCGTCTCCGCATTTCTTGAGGTGGTGGTGAGTGGCCAAGGCGGCGAAACACTCGCCATCCCGCTCGCGTGCGTGGCCCGAGACGGCACGCAAAGCATCATCTTCCGGCGCGACCCCGCCGACCCCAACAAAGCCATCCGCATGGAGGCCGACCTCGGTGTGGACGATGGCCGATGGGTCGTCATCAAGAGCGGGGTGGCCGAGGGCAACGAGATCGTCCTCGACGGGGTGTATCAATTGATGGTCGCCACCAGCGGCACGATCACCAAGGGTGGGCACTTCCACCCCGATGGGACGTTCCACGAGGGGGACGATTGATGCAAGGCCGCGGACCTCTTGATGCTCGATCGCCAGATCTCGTGCTCGCGCCGAGGCCGCGCCGGTATGGACGCGCGAACACGTTGCACGTTAGTTCCATGGACGAAAGCGACTGGCGTCTCGAGCAACGTCCTCCGTTTGCATTCCCGCACAACAACGTTGTTGGTTCATTCCACAGACACCTCAAGTCGGGCACCGTGTTCCCGGCTGCACTGCACAGGAGCTGATATGGTCCTCGCTCGCATCGTTACCTCGTTCACTCTGGGCATGTTCGCGCTGACCGCCGGACCGGCCCTCGGCCAGCATGAGCACGGCTCGGAGACGCCCAAGCGCATCACCACTCCCGAGACCCCCGCCACCAACACCAACGAGCGGTACTACTGCCCCATGCACTGCGAGGGCGAGAAGGTGTACCCCAAGGCGGGCAAGTGTCCTGTGTGCAAGATGAACCTGAAACTCCAGACCAGCGATGTGTACACGGCCAGCGTGCGCGAAGTCAGCGCGGCCGGGAACGGTGAGTTCGTGGCCGGCAAGCGAGCATCGCTCGAGGTGCGGATCAAGAGCCCCACGGGGATGCTGGTCAGGAATTTTGAGCCGGTCCACGAGAAGACGTTGCACCTGCTGATTGTCTCCACGGACCTGTCCTGGTTCCGTCACGAGCATCCCGTGTTGGGGCCGGACGGCACGTTCACGCTGGATTTTACGTTTCCGGCGGGCGGGACGTACATCGTCTATCACGACTTCACGCCCGCGTCTGCGCCGGGCGCAGGCAAGGGCCCAGGTCAGCAGGTCGTGCGGGTGCAGGTTGAAGTCAAGGGCGCACCAGTCGCATCGGTAGCGCTCGCGCCCGACGCGGCGGCACCCAAGACGGTTGATGGATACACCGTGTCGCTGGGCGGGGCAGCGTCGATCAAGGTTGGTGACACGGCGAACCTCGCGTTCACTCTGAGCAAGGACGGCTCGCCCGTGACGACGCTCGCACCATATCTGGGCGCGTTCGGACACCTCGTCGTGATTAGCGCCGATGGCAAGGAGTTCGTCCACAGCCATCCGCTGGGCGGTCACGAAGGGCACGCCATGACGAGTGGCGGCCCAACGGTCGCCTTCGAGGCCCACTTCAAAGTGCCCGGCCTCTACAAGGGCTGGGGCCAGTTCAACGTAGGCACAAAGGAGAAGGAACGGATCATCACCGTGCCCTTCACGTTCAATGTCGAGGCCCAGGCGTTGTCGAAGCCCGCCACGCGGCACGAGCACAAGTGACCAGGATCGACATGGCGACGCACGTCGCCGCGGATCGTGACCGCGGCCGTCACACCGCTTCCAGACCGCGCCAAGGAACGTTCTCCCATGCTCAAGCATCTGATCGGCTTCTCGCTCAAGCACTCCACGCTGGTAATTCTCATCGCCTCGGTGCTGCTCGTGTACACCCTTGTGCGTCTGCCGCGCATGCCGATCGACGTCTTCCCCGAACTCAACGCCCCGACGGTGGTGATCCTCACCGAGGCCGGCGGGCTGGCCGCCGATGAGGTCGAGCAGTATGTGACGTTTCCCATCGAGGCATCGGTGAACGGCCTGCCGGGGGTGCGGCGGGTGCGGAGTGCGTCGGCGATTTCGCTGTCGCTGGTCTGGGTGGAGTTTGACTGGGGGACGGACATTTATCGCGCCCGCCAGCTCGTGACCGAGCGCCTCGCCGGCGTGCGTGAATCGCTCCCTGCAAACGCCCACGCAGAGATCACGCCGATTACGTCGATCACGGGCGAGATCATGCTGCTGGCGGTCTCCAGCCCGAACGGCTCTGTCAGCGACCTGGATCTGCGGGCCTACGCGGAGTTCGACCTGCGGAACAAATTGTTGGCCGTGCCCGGCGTAGCGCAGGTGTCGGCCATCGGCGGCGAGTTGCCCGAATACCAGGTTAACGTGAAGCAGGATCGCCTGGCACTCTACGGCCTGACGATCCAGGATGTGGCCGACGCGACCCGTTCGGCCCACAGCACCGCAAGCGCCGGCTACCTTGCCGACGTGGACCGTCAGGAGCTTCCGATCCGACAAGCCGCCCGCGTCAGGAGCGTTCGCGATATCGCGTCGACCCTCGTCTCGACCAAAGACGGCTTCCCAATCACGCTGGGCGAGGTCGCCGAGGTGACGCTCGGCCCCGCGCCAAAGCGAGGCACCGCGGCCAATCAAGGGCTCCCGGCCGTCGTTCTCACCATTCAGAAGTCGCCCGGAACAAACACGCTGCTCCTGACCGAGTCGATCGACAAGTCGCTCGACCAGATCGAGAAGAGCCTGCCCGAAGGAATCGCCATCAACCGCGATGTGTTCCGCCAGAGCCACTTCATCCAGCGATCGGTGGACAACGTCGTGAAAGTCCTGCTGGAAGCGACGGTCATCGTGGCGGTGATCCTCATCATGTTCCTGCTCAACGTGCGGACGACGATCATCACGCTGACCGCGCTGCCGCTGTCCTTGGCCGTGGCGCTCCTCACGATGAACTGGCTGGGCTTGACGCTCAACGTGATGACGCTCGGCGGACTCGCGGTCGCCGTCGGCGTCCTCGTGGACGATGCCATCATCGACGTGGAGAACGTCTTCCGGAGGCTCAAGGAACATGCGGCACGGCCGTTGGAGAAACGGCGCGACAGCGTGGAGGTTATCTTTGATGCCAGCAACGAGATCCGCCCCGCGATGGTCTTCGCGACGGTGATCATCGTCATTGTGTTCATCCCGCTGCTCTTCCTCGAAGGGATCGAAGGGCGGTTCTTCGCTCCGCTGGGTCTGACCTACATCGTGTCGATCCTCGCCTCGCTCGTCGTGGCGTTGACGGTGACACCGGCCATGTGCAAAGTGCTGCTCAAAGGCGTCTCGTCGAGCAGAAAAGACGGCCGCGCCCACACAGGTGCCCATGGCGATGGCTGGCTTGTCCGCTGGCTCAAGCGGCGCTACGAGCCTTCGCTGCGTTGGTCGCTGCGGAACCGGGGACTTGTGCTGGGCGGCGCGCTGGCCGCGATCCTGCTCGCAGGGCTGCTCGGACGCACCTTCGGCACTTCGTTCCTTCCGGAGTTCAACGAGGGTTCGTTCACGGTCTTCGTCTCCTCGCCGCCTGGCACATCGCTCGCCGAAAGCAACCGCTCGGCGATGGGGATCGAAAGGCGCCTGATCGAACTCGACGGTGTTCTCTCCGTCACCCGCCGCACCGGCCGTGCAGAGCGCGATGAGCACGCCGAACCGGTCTCCAACAGCGAACTCGACATCGCGCTCGAGCCGACGGCCGACTACGCGGCTGTCCGCGCAGGCATCGCCCGCATCGCCTCCGGCGTGCCCGGCGTCACTGTGCAGGTCGGCCAGCCCATCGAGCATCGTCTCTCGCACATTCTCTCGGGCACTCCCGCCGCGATCGCGATCAATGTCTATGGAGAGGACCTCCCGACGCTTCGTCAGTTGGCCAAAGAGATCGAAGGCGAATTCAAAAGCATCCCCGGCGCACGCGACGTGACCGCCAACCGCGAGGTGATGATCACGTCGCTTCCGATCAACTACCGCCACCCAGACCTCGCCGCGGCGGGACTCACTCCGGCGGACGCCGCGGAACAGGTTCAGACCGCCCTGTACGGCGAGGTTGTCGCCGAGGTGAACCAGGGCTTGCGGCGATTCGACCTGGTCGTGCGCCTTGCCGCCGAAGATCGGCAGCGGATCGACCAGATCAAAGACCTGATCCTCAGGGGCCGCGATGGGATGCTCGTTCGGCTTTCGGAGGTTGCGGACATTGGCCCCGAGAAGACCAGCAACATCATTGCCCGCGAGAACGCTCAAAGGAAGGCCGTGATCTCGTGCAATGTCGCCGACGGATACAACCTGGGCGATCTCGTCGAGCAGGTGCGGGCCCGTGTCGAGCCCATCGTGCAGCGCCAGGGCTACATCGTCGAGTTCGGTGGCCAGTTCGAGGCTCAGCAGTCGGCGGCCCGCACGTTATTCATCGCCGGCGGAGGCATCGCCCTGGTCATGCTGATGCTCTTGCAACTTTCCACCGGCTCGCTCAAGGTGGCCGCGCTGGTCATGGTGAACCTGCCGCTCGCGGTCATCGGTGGGGTCATCGCCATCTTCATCATGGACTCGGTGCTGCACGTCGGCAGCGGGGGGATTGGTGGGTTGGTTCGCAACAGTCTCGCCCTGTTCGGCCTTGGTTCAACGCCCTACCAGCCGCCGGTCATTTCGATCGCGAGCCTCGTGGGTTTCATTACGCTCTTTGGCATCGCCGTCCGCAACGGCATCCTGCTGGTCAACCACTACAAGCACATCGTGGAAGTTGATCAGAAGCCCCTTGCCGACGCGATCGTGATCGGTTCGATGGAACGGCTCGTGCCCATCCTGATGACCGCCCTGTGCGCTGCGCTGGGTCTGTTGCCCCTCGCCCTCGCGGCGGGCAAACCGGGAAGCGAACTGCTTGCCCCGCTCGCGGTCGTCGTCCTCGGCGGCCTGCTGACCTCGACATTCCTGAACCTGATCGTCGTCCCCGCCGGCTACTCCCTCGTTCAGGGCGTCAAACCGCGCCGCGCGACGGCCGACTCAGAATCGTTCATCGGGCGCGTTGCCCGGTTCGTGCACCAACCTCGGACCGGCGGCACCTCCCCCGGCCCCAATGATTGACCGCGTACCATCGCGTGAAAGGAGACTGACCGTGAATTCCATGTTCTCCATCGTCGCCTGCGCCGTTGTCGCCGCTTCGCTTGTCGCAATCACCGCGTGCGAACAAAAGTCCACCGGGCCATCCGCCCCCAACGGTGACACCGAGCATGGCCACGAACACGGGCCAGGTGGCGAACACGCCGAAAACACGGCCGGTCATGGCGGTCCCGTCATCGACTTGGGTGCGACAACCATCGGGCCGTTCGATGCAAAGGCAACGCGCGACGAAGGGCAGATCATCGCCGGGAAAGATGCGCCCATCGACGTGACGCTGACGCCTTCCGCAGGCTCAACCGTCAGGGCGACGGCCGTCCGTTTCTGGATCGGCACCGAAGATGCCAAAGGCTCGGTGAAGGCCAGAGCCGAAGTTGAGAATCCCGCCGAGCCCAACCGCTGGCACACCCACGCGGAGATTCCGAATCCGCTCCCGGAAGGCAGCAAACTCTGGGTCGAAATCGAAGACGATCAGGGTGGAACGAGTACCGGGAGTTTTCCGCTCAACATGTGAGCAGTGGCGAGGTGTGGCGTCACACGTTCTGTGGAGACGAGGTATCACCGAGTTGTCGTCACGGTGGGTGCAGGCACCCATCGCGCGGGGTATCCGTCCGGGCGGATCTAACCGGGGCGGCGCGATCTCTCCAACTCGTATCTCAACCGCGCAGGTTCGCCATGACGTGTGCGCGGCGTTGCCATGGGAGTGGCTTCCCCCAAGTGGAACGAGGCCACGATCACGGAAGCCCGAGTGAACCAATGTGTTCGCACCAAATGCGCACCACGCCGTACGCCCGACCCCGCACAATGGTGCATCGCGACGCACGCCAGTGGAGCCTCGCACCTCGCGCGTCCAACTCGCCGGAAACCCGCCAAAAGCCAACGAAAACGCACCCGCACGCACGATGGTGCGCGAGGGTGCTTCAAGTGCCCCCCGAAGGACTCGAACCTTCGACCCGCTGATTAAGAGTCAGCTGCTCTACCAACTGAGCTAGGGAGGCGCGCCCGGCGCCTGGCCGGGTTGAGCGGAAGTTTAGCCTTGAGGGGCGTGGGTTCCAGTTTCGACCGGGGCGAGTACAGGGCGACCGCATGATTCACGGACCGGCGGCTGATCTCGCCGCGCGTTGATCCCCCGGGGGACAGGGGGCGACTCAGCGCTGCGATGTCCGCTCGCGCGGCTTCAGCGGGTTGGTTCCGGCTCGGACGCGGGGTGAATCCCCTATGTCATTGCGTCAGGGGCGGATGAGGATGTCACGCGAGCGAGGGAGTGATGCCACGCTCGGTGTGAGACTGGTGGGGTTGTGCCGGTCGGTTGCGCCGCGCCACGGCCGGACGGAACGACGCCCGCGATGGCGACTCATATCCGTCGGTTGCGGGGCCGATTCTTGATGTGCGAAGGCCGTGGGGGTGATCCCGCGGTGGGAGGGAGCCGTTCACATGCTACGACAGTTCACGGGCCTTGAGATTGAAACGTTCACCCATCGCATGGGGGAGGGGTGGTCGGTCAACGAGTTCCCGCCCCTGGACTCGGACTCGACGCTGGTGCTCGTGTTTGCGGACTCATCGTTTGGTGAGAATCCCGCGGCCATCGACGAGATCTCGAGGGCGTACCCGACGTCGTGCATTCTCGGGTGCTCGACAGCGGGCGAGATCATGGGCGAATCGCTGTTGGATGAGAGTCTGTCGGTGGCCGTGGCGCGGTTTGAACACACGCGCCTGGCGCTGGCGTCAGCGCCGGTGCGAAGCGCGGAGGATTCGTTTCGCGCGGGAGACGTGATCGCACGCCAACTCGAAGGGCCGGACCTGCGGGGCATTCTCGTCTTGTCCGACGGTTTGAATGTGAACGGAAGCGAGTTGGTCCGCGGCATCACGTCGGTGGCGCCCGAGTCCGCGATCGTCACGGGGGGCCTCGCGGGCGATGGCACCGCGTTCAAGCGAACCTGGGTGCTGCGCGATCGCAAGCCGGCGAGTCATTTCGTGACGGCCGTGGGTCTGTACGGGTCGCGCGTGCATATCGGCTATGGCTCGAAGGGCGGGTGGGATTCGTTCGGGCCTGAGCGACGTGTGACGCGCTCGAGCGGGAACGTGCTGTATGAACTTGACGGGCGTCCGGCGCTGCCGTTGTACAAGGAGTATCTCGGCGAGCGTGCGGCGGAGTTGCCGGCGTCGGCATTGCTGTTTCCGTTGTCGCTTCGGCGGGACTCGGGCGACGAGACGCGCCTGGTGCGCACGGTGCTTTCGGTGAACGAAGAGAATCAGTCGATGGTCTTCGCGGGCGACATTCCCAACGGGTATCTCGCGCAACTCATGTGCGCCAACTTTGATCGTCTGATCAACGGAGCGGAGGAGTCGGCGCTGATGACGCGCGCGGCCGACGACTCGACGCCGTGTCTGGCGATCGCGATCTCGTGCGTCGGGCGTCGCCTTGTGCTTCGCGATCGCGCGGAAGAGGAACTCGAGTCCACGCTCGCGGTCTTCCCCAGCGGTTCGCGGCAGGTGGGCTTTTATTCCTACGGCGAGTTGTCGCCGTCGGGATTCGGGCGGTGCGATCTGCACAACCAGACGATGACGCTGACGACGATCGTGGAGCGATGAGATGCATCCGCTGCTGGCCCGCCAACTTCGCAAGGCCGGGCTGTGTCCGGACGCGCCGCCCGATGTCGTCGCGTGGCGGGCGCTGCTGGAGTGCATCGACCACAGTTACAGCGAGAGCGACGCGGATCGCGAGATGCTTCAGCGGAGCCTGGCGATCTCATCGGACGAGATGCGGGCGGTGCTTGATGACGCGGCGGAAGCCAGGCGCATCGCCGAGTCCGCGAATCGCGCCAAGAGCCAGTTTCTCGCGAACATGAGCCACGAAATTCGCACGCCGATGACGGCGATTCTTGGCTACGCCGAATTGCTGCTGGACTCGACGCTCGCCGAGACGGAGCGCAAGGACACCTATGCCATCATCAAGCGCAGCGGCGAACACCTGCTTAGCGTGCTCAGTGACATCCTGGACCTGAGCAAGATCGAAGCGGGAAGCGTGACGGTCGAACGGCTTTCCTGCTCGCCGATCGAGATTGCCGACGATGTGATCAATCTGCATCGCGCCAAGGCGGGGGCCAAGGGTCTGGCCCTGTCATGGAGAATCGACGGCCTGGTGCCGGAGCGCATCATCACCGACCCGACGCGACTGCGGCAGATTCTCATCAATCTCGTGGGCAACGCAGTGAAGTTCACGGAGGCCGGGCACGTCGAACTGACGCTGCGGTTGATTGAAGGTGAACGCCAGCCGGCGATGGAGTTCACCGTGGCCGACACGGGCATTGGCCTGAGCGATGAACAAATGGCCACGCTGTTCACGCCCTTTGTGCAGGCGGACAGTTCCACCACGCGCAGGTACGGCGGCACGGGACTGGGCCTGGTGATCTCGAAGCGCATGGCGGAACTGCTTGGCGGGTCGATCGACGTGGCGTGTCGTCCGGGGCAGGGGTGTACCTTCATCGCAACCATCGCCACCGGCCCGATCGCGCATGTGCTCCGGGTCG
This sequence comes from uncultured Phycisphaeraceae bacterium, assembly GCA_964614515.1. Taxonomy (GTDB): domain Bacteria; phylum Planctomycetota; class Phycisphaerae; order Phycisphaerales; family UBA1924; genus CAZTPJ01. The sequence goes on from CAZTPJ010000020.1 coordinate 35,748, forward strand.
ATGGATTGCAACGAGCGCAGCGCTCGGCGTCCAGCGGCGTGCCCGACGATTCACGCCCGCCCCTGGAAGGCGTGCGAATCCTGCTCGCGGAGGATGGACCTGACAATCAACGCCTGATCTCCCTGCGTCTGCGCAAGGCCGGAGCGAATGTGACGCTGGCCTGCAACGGCCGCGACGCGATTCACCTCGTGCAGGATGGCGAACCATTCGACGTAATCCTCATGGACATGCAGATGCCGGATGTTGATGGATATGAAGCGACGCGTCGGTTGCGTGCGGCCGGCAACTCCACACCCATCATCGCACTGACGGCGCATTCGCTGGCAGGTGACCGTGAGACGTGTCTGGCCGTCGGTTGTGATGACTATGCGACCAAGCCGATTGACTTTCCGGGATTGATCGCGTTGTGCGCCGCATGGACCGCGGAGGCCCGCGCGACGGCCTGAGAGTTCAAGGCGCATCGCTGGGAATCAGCGCCGGTATCTCCACCGTCATCGTCGTGCCTTGTTTCCATACCGATGCGACGCGGATGTGGCCGCCGAGCGTGCGGACGGCGTGCTTGACGATGGCCAGGCCCAGGCCGGTCCCACGGCGGTGGCTTGAGACGGTGCGCGAGGCGTCGACCTGATAGAAGCGCTCGAAAATCCGCGTCTGCTGCGCGAGTGGAATCCCAACGCCTTTGTCGATCACGTCGAATCGGGCCATCATCCCGGCCGCCGATCCCACCACGCGAATCGTCGTGCCCTCGAACGCGAACTTGGTCGCGTTGTCGATGAGATTCTTGAGGATGAGTGTGAGCAATCCCGCGTCGGTGCGAACCAGCGCGACTTCGTCGGCGATGCTGAAGACGAGATTCAGGTTCCGCTCCCGACAGACTTCGGCGAACATCGACGCGAGCGGCTCGACGATCTCGGTCATGGGGAACGTGGCGTGGGCAACGCGAAACTCCGGGCTTTCCAGGCGCGACAGGTCCAGCAGATCGCGGATCAGTTCCTCCAGGCGCACGGTGTGGTTCGCGATCATCCCGATCAGACGCTCGCGCATGGTCGGGTCATCCCGCGCCTGGCCCGCGAGCGTTTCAACCGCCATGCGGATCGCCGCGATTGGCGTGCGAAGTTCATGCGACGCGTTGGCGACGAAGTCGGCCTTGATCTGCACCGCCTGGGCGGTTTCGGTGACGTCGCGCAGCGTGATGAGCACGCCGCCGGCACTGCTCAGCGGCGAGACGGAGGCTTCGATGATGCGCGTGCCGCCGGGCATGGGCATGCGAATCTGTTCGCGGGCGCGTTCGCCCTGGCGTCCGGCCGCGTGCAACGCATGAAACTCCTGCTGCGTGAAGATCTGATCGAACGGACGCCCGCGAATCGCGTCGTTGGTCCTGCCGACGAGTCGTTCGGCCGCGGCGTTGCACATCATGATGCGCCCGCCGACGCCCGTGGCGATGATCGCCTCATCCACGCCGCGCAGCACCTGCTCGACATCGCGAAGGCCGGATTGCAGTTCGACGATGCGCGAATACACGGCCTGCTCGAACTGCTCCAGGGTCTGGCCTGGCGTCAGGCCGGTGGGCAGGGCGGGCAGTTCAAGTCGCGAGGCCGTAGCGGTGATCGCGGCGCGCCACGCCTGCGACCGTTGATCCTGGGCGTCGGCGCGGGCGATGAGTCGCTGCGCGACCAAGGCCCCGACGATGGCGGCGCCGAGCAGCAGAATCCACGCGGGCATGCCCAGGCCTCCGAAGATGGCGATGGCCGCGACGCCGGCCCACATCAGCGCGACAGAAAGCACGCGCTTTCGAGCGTGCGCGCCCTCGCCTGCGAGAGTCCCGTGCGGGTTGGACGCCACGCTGTCTTTTAGACCTCCGCCGGTTCAGGCTCCAGCGTCGCCCGATAGCCGACTCCGCGAACCGTCCGCAGGAGTTGCTCGTGTCGCCCGAGTTTCTTTCGGATGGCCGTCATGTGAACATCGATCGTCCGTTCGGTGACGAGGACTCCCGGTCCCATGGCCTTGGTCATCAACGCACGGCGCGAGAGCACACGCCCGCCCGCCTGCACCAGCGATGCGAGAAGCCGAAACTCCGTCAGCGTCAGGTTGATCGGCTTGCCATCCACCCGCACTTCATGCGATGCCAGATCAATCACAACCGGACCCAGTCGCGTCACATCTTCTGATGTGCTTTGCGCGTCAGAGGATCGACGAAGCACGGCCTCGATGCGGGCGAGAAGCACCTTCATCGAAAACGGCTTGGTGACATAGTCGTCCGCGCCGAGCGTCAGACCCACGACCTGATCGACTTCGTCGGCCTTGGCCGTGAGCATGATGATCGGCGTTGCGGCCATTGAAGGATCTGATCGCAGTCGCGTGGCGACCTCGGTGCCTGAGATCTCAGGGAGCATGAGGTCGAGGAGGATGAGATCGGGGCGAATGGAGTTGGCCATTTGCAGGGCAGTTCGCCCGTTGCTGGCGGTGGCCGTTGAATACCCCAGTTTTTGCAGGTTGTAGGCGAGCAGTTCGGCCAGATCGAGTTGATCCTCGACGATGAGGATGCGTTTGTTCTCTCGCATGTCTTTGCTCCACAGGAACTTAGGTTCCGGCTGCCGACCTGCTCCACGCCTGTTGAAGCGTAGCCTGAGACGGGTCTGGACGCAAGAAATCGAACCTAGAAGATGGCGCTAAGACCACAAGAGAACACTAGAAACCGGGGTTTAGCCGGATGGTGAAGAAAAGATTATGGAGCGTGCGCTGGAATTCCGTCGATGTTCGTTTGCGTTCGCTAATAAGCGGGGATATAGTCAGCCCCGAAATGTTCGGATCATGTGAAGCCGAACGTCGGATTGAGTTGTGGGAGAGTATGACAGGCCGGTTTTCTATGACCCATGCCTGAGGTTCGTCGGGTCGGCAAGTACCTCACTGAGTCTGACACGGATGTCTGACCTGTGGGATCACCCGAATGGGATCGAGGAACAAAGAGTGGCTGAACACAGGGGCGGTCTAGCGTTGTCCGCGCCCGGTTCGCAAAAAGGAGTCCTTGACGATGAGTCAGACGAAGGTTCTTGCAGTGTTGGCGGGCGCGGCCCTTGGATTTGGCGCCGCAGCGATGGGGCAGACGGCCGATGCCGGCCGCTCGTATCAGAACGAACTGCTTGCTGACAGCGCCGATCGCGTCAGCCTGCTGGGTCGCTCCAACGGTACGGGCCTGCATGTTGGCGGCATGACCCAGATCCAGTTCAAGATCAACGGTCGTGACGATGTCGCGGATCCCGACGAAGACATGACCACGGGCTTCTCCAACCGCCGCACCCAGCTGTGGTTCGAGGCCGACGTGAACGAGGAATGGTCCGTCCGGATCAACGGCGGCTTCATGTACGATGGCGGCGGCTTCAACCTCGAAGACGCATTTGCCCGTTACCAGGCGAACGAGAACACCGACGTGCAGATCGGTCAGTTCCGACTTCCCTTCCTGCGTGAAGAGAACGTCGCTGACCATCACCAGCTCGCCGGTGATCGCTCCCCGATGCACTCCGTCTTCGGTCAGGGTCGCAGCCAGGGCGTGCAGGTCCGCCATGTCGCCGATGATTTCCGCGTGTTCTTCGCCTTCTCTGACGGCGTTCAGACGGCCAACACCGAGTTCAACTCGATGGCTGAGGCCGACTGGGCCTTCACCGCTCGCGGTGAGTTCAAGTGGGAAGGTGAGTGGTCCCGCTTCGACGACTTCACGTCGTTCCAGAACAGCGACAACGCCGGCATGGTCGGCGGCGCGGTTCACTATCAGTCGGGCGGCTCGACGGGCGGCCCCACGAGCGACGTTGACGTGCTCGGCCTGACGGTCGACGCCGCGATGGAAGGCAACGGCTGGAACGCCTACGCCGCCGTGGTCTGGGTCAGCTCAGACCCTGACGTCGGCGAAGAGCGAGATGACCTCGGCTTCCTCATCCAGGGCGGCTGGTTCATGAACGCGGTCTGGGAAGTCTTCGGCCGTTTCGACGCGGTGATTCCCGATGGAGACAATGAGGAAGACTTCTACACCATCACGGCCGGTGTCAATCACTACCTGATCGAGAACAGCCACGCCGCCAAGGTGACGGTTGATCTCCAGTGGTTCCTTGATGCACAGGGCGAGAGCATCGTCCCGGCCAACCCGGCCGCGGGTCTGCTCGCCTCCGGCGAAGACAGCCAGTGGGCGCTGCGTGGCCAGCTCCAACTCGTGGTTCCGTAAGCGGTTCAACCACCACATCTGAGACTCCACCGGCCGATTCCATGGGATCGGCCGGTTTTTCATTGCGCGCATCGCGAGACCGATTGCGTCAACGTTGTGTTACGGTCAGGTGAAGTTCCCGCGAAAGCGCGATGTCCGCGATTGCCGAGCGAGTTTCGCCCGCTATGGTGTTCGCTAACCCGGCCGGGAGCGATCGTGACTCCGGTCGAGTGGACGGATTCATCGTCGGTTTGTGATTCTCGATCCTGTTCGTGTCGTTGCCGAAGTCGGGCATGGATGTCCGGCGGAGGCCTGGGTGAGTGTGTGTTGAAACAACGAAGGGCTGGCGGGTCTGGGGTGCTGTCAAGCGTTGATGGCTCTTGCTCGCCGGAGTTTCCTAAGGAGTCATCGACTATGCGTCATACGAAGGTTGTGGTTGCGTCCGCCGGTGCGGCGCTGGCGTTGAGCGCGTCGGCTTTTGCGCAGTCGGCGGATCAGACGCGGGCGTACGAGAGCGAACTGCTCGCGGACAGCGCCGGCCGTACCAGTCTGCTCGGCGCCGCCAATGACAACGGCGTCAGCGTCGGCGGTCAGATTCAGTTCCGTTTCATCGCGAACGGGCGCAGCGACACGCCCGCGCCGGATGAGGACTTCACGTCTGGTTTTCAGACCCGCCGCACCAAGATCTGGGTGGATGCCAAAGTCACCGAAGAATGGTCCGCCAAGATCGTCGGCGCGTTCAGCCGCAGCAGCGGCAACTTCGTCCTCGAAGACGTCATTGCCAAGTACAAGGCCAACGACACCACCGACGTGCAGTTCGGCCAGTTCAAACTTCCCCTCTTGCGCGAAGAGTCGCTCAGTTCCACCAGCCAACTCGCCGCGGATCGATCGCCCATGAACGCAACCTTCACGCAGGGTCGCAGCCAGGGTGTCATGCTCACGCACACGGCTGATGACTTCCGCGTGTTCTTCGCCTTCTCCGACGGCCTGAATACGGCCAACACCGAGTTCAACTCGATGGCCGAGGCCGACTGGGCCTTCACCGGCCGTGGCGAGTTCAAGTGGGCCGGCGAGTGGTCTCGCTTCCGCGACTTCACGTCGTTCCAGAACAGCGAGAACGCCGGGATGGTCGGCGTCGCCGCGCACTATCAGGGTGGCGGCTCCACCGGCGGTCCCACGGCGGACTTCGATGTGCTGCAACTCACCGCCGATGTCTCGGTCGAGGGCAACGGGTGGAACGCCTACGCCGCGGCGGTGTGGCGCAACATCGATCCCGGTTCCGGCGGCGACGATTTCAGTGACCTCGGCTTCCTCGTGCAGGGCGGCTGGTTCATGAACGCCGTGTGGGAACTCTTTGGCCGCTTCGACGCGGTGATCGCCGATGGCGATCGCCCCGGCGACCCCGATGATTTCTACACGGTCACGGTCGGCGTGAACCACTATCTGATCGAGAACAGCCACGCCGCGAAGGTGACGGTTGACGTCCAGATTTTCCTCGATGAACAGGCCAACAGCATCGTCGCGGCCAATCCCGGCATCGGTCTGCTGGGTTCCGCCGACGACAGCCAGTGGGCGCTGCGCGGGCAACTCCAACTGCTGCTCCCATAACACATGGCTCCAAACAACGCTGACCGGCCGATCCTCACCAGGGTCGGCCGGTTTTTCCTTGCCAGCGCTTCCTTCGCTATGACGCCCGCCTCTCGCGCGGCGATAATCACCCATGCGGATCGCGCTCGTCTCACACGAATACCCCCCCTTCCGCGGCGGAGGCATCGGAACCTACGCCACCGTCATGGCCGACGCCTTCGCCGCCGCCGGGCACGAGGTTCATGTTCTGACCAACCGCTTCGACTATGGCTCGACCGATCCCATCCATGGCAAATCCGTGCATCGCGACGGGAACCTGTGGGTGCATCGCATCGAGGCGGTGACGGATCAATGGCTGCCGCGCCCCCCGCATCACCACGACGCCGACACGCTCGGTCAACTGCATCGATACTGGAGCCCGTATCTGTACTACGCCGAGATGGTCGCCGAACGCCTCGACGCCATCTGCCGCGAGTACGACATCGAAGTCGCCGAGTTTCCAGAGTGTGCGGCCGAAGGCTATTCGGTCCTGCGCCGGCGCAACCTTCGCCTCGGCTTCACCTCGCTGCCCATCACCGTGACGCTGCACTCGCCGATCTGGGAGATCTATCAATACAACCTGTACTCGCGTCACAACGCCGGATTTCATCGGCGGTCATACATGGAGGATGAGTGCATCCGCCTGGCGGACATGGTGAACTCGCCCAGCGCGCTGTTGTCGCGGATCGTGTACAAGCGCCTCGGTCTGGCCGACGGCCAGCCCCCGTGCGACGTGATGCCGCTGCCGATGGACTTTTCGAGCATTCCAACGTCGCTGCCCGGTCCGGCGACGAATGAAGACCCGACGCTGCTGTTCGTCGGAAGGTTGGAGCCGCGCAAGGGCGTGCGATATCTGGTGGATGCGGCCGTGCGCGTCATGGCCGAGCATCCACGCCTGCGCGTGCAACTCATCGGGCGAGACTGTGACGCGGGCGAAGCGCCGGGTTCGATGACCGAGTTCCTCAAGGCCCGCATCCCTCCCCGGCTGAGAGACAACTTCGAGTTCCTCGGTTCCATGCCGCGCGACACGCTCTTCGCGAGATACGCCTCCGCGACGGCCTGCGTCTTCGCCGCGCCGTGGGACAACTTTCCACTGACATGCATGGAAGCGATGGCCTGCAACTCCTGCGTCATCGCCAGCGACTACACGGGCATGGCCGAAATGATCGAACACGAGCGCTCCGGCCTGCTCTTCCCCGCGCGGGATGTCGGCGCGCTTGCCGACACCATCACGCGAGTCCTTGAAAACCCCGATCTGGCCGCATCCATCCGCCGACACGCCGCGCCGCGCATTCGATCGCTGTGCGATCCCGCCACGGCCGTCAACCGCCGCATCGAACACTATCAACGCGTTATCGATCGTCGGGCCAGCGCGTTGGCCTCGCGAACGATCTCAGTTCCGGCCGAGCCTGCGGACTCTCGCCCGCGCCTGAGCGTCTACATCCCGAATCACACCAGCGCGGAGGGCATCGCGCGGTCCGTCACGGCCGTGCGAGAGTCCGCCCAGCGCGCCGATGTTGATCTCGACATCGCCATCGTCGGCACGCCGCAGTGGCACACGCTCGCCAGTCCGCTCGAGGGCACGGCCGTGCTCTCCGCAGAAAGCGCCGAGCCGGACGCGGCCCGCCGACTCTGGCTCGCTCGCGCTCGCGAAACCAACGCTGACTATCTCCTGCAACTCTGGCCGTGGGAACAGATCGAGCCGACCTATCTCGCGTCGTGCCTCGAGGTGATGCGTTCCGACGCCACGGCCGCGTGGGTCACTTCATGGGCGCTGCCGGTCGATGGCACGGTCGGACAGCCATACGCGGGCTATGACTTCTCCACGCCGCTGGAGATCATCGAATATCACCCCGTTCCGCTGGCGCTCATCCGCCGCGAAGCGCTCGAACGCGTCGGGGGATTGAATCACGAACTCCCGGCCGGATGGTCACAGTGGGACTTGTGGCTGGCGCTGCACGAAGCGGGGCTTCGCGGCGTGGTGATTCCATATTGGCTCGCGCGATATGTGCCGCGCATGGAGTACACGCTCGAACGCCCGGGCACGCACGAAATCTACACGACCATGCTCGATACCATCACCGCGCGAAGCCCGCAGGTCTTCGCACGACACGCGACGGATTTGTGGCTCTTCGCCGTACTCTCCGCGGCCATGCCCGGCGCGACGTTCGCAGGCCCGGCCGCGCCGCACGAAACAAAGTTCGACGACTGGTGGGTGATGACCAAGAAGTATCTCAAGCGCCGCTGGCCATCGAGCGCAAAGGCGTTCCGGCGATATGTCAAAGGCCGGCCGATCTGACGCGCCCCCGAACCGAATACCATTGCCGCCAACTCAGTCCCCGCCCCGGCGGTCCGCACGGCCCGTCGTGCCCACTCATGCGCTGACCTCATGGACCTCATCGAACTTCTCTCGGCATCGCCATCCCTGCGACGCCTGGCCGACCAGACCAGCGCCGGCGGATGGTCCGCCGCGCATGGCATCGCAGGCTCGTCAACGGTGTTCACGGCCGGCGTAATGGCGCGACTGACACATCGCCCCGTGATGCTGGTCGTGGCCCATCTGGACGATGCCGATGAATCGGCATGGCAACTTGAGTCAGCCGGCGCGCCCGTCATTCACCTGCCCGCGATGGAACTGCTGCCGGGCGAGTCGGCCGCACGCCTCGACCTCTTCGCCGAGCGCCTTGATGCCCAGCGCGCGGTGCTCTCGATCGCGGCCGACGCGGCGCAGCCTGTGATCGTCACGGCCATCGCCGCGCTCATGCAGGGCGCGCCAGACCCCGCGCGACTTGACGATCACATTCGCCTCGTCGCGCCTGGTGATCGCGTCGCACCCGCCGATCTCGTGCGATGGCTCGATAGCGCGGGCTACAAGCGCGTCGCCGCCATCGAGGAACCCGGCGAGTTCGCGATGCGCGGCGGAATCCTCGACGTTTTCACGCCCGGCGAGCACGCGGGACCGATTCGCCTCGACTTCTTCGGCGATGAAGTCGAACGCATCACAACCATCGACATCGACACGATGGGTTCACTCGCGCCGCTGGACCGCGCACGCCTCGTGTGCGCTTCGCTCGAGGCCGCGGGCAGGGCGACCACATCGTTTGTGGATATCGTCCCGCGAAACGCCATCGCGATCATCGCCGAGATGCAGGAAGTCACCGAACAGGGGCGCGGATACTTCGCGCGGGCGCATGGTCATGTCTTCGGCCCCCCGGCCGTGTTCAAGACTCTGTCGGATCGCCTGCACGCCGTGTGTGAACTCAACGAGTTTTCGCGTTCCACGCGCGAGCAGGCTCTTCTGTTGCCCGTTGCGCCGTTGCCCGAGTTTCCCGATGATGTGAAAGTTGCGGTGGATGCGCTGGCGAGGCTCGATGGTGGTGATAGTGGGGGGGGGCGTGTGATCGCGCCGTGTCAGACGCCGGGCGATATGCAGCGCCTGGGCGAGTTGCTGCGCGAGAGCGAGGAGCCGGGTGCGAAGCGCATTGAGCCGGCGCTGGTGGGCGTGCATCGCGGATTCATATGGGGGGGGGATTCGGCTTCAGCGTCCGGCGCGGGCGAGATTGCGGCCGATTCGGGCGAACCGCATCTCATCATCGCGCCGTATCACGAGTTGATTCGTCGGTACACGACTCGGCGCAGTCCCACGCGCCTTCGCGCGGCCCGCGCGATGGACACCTTCCTCGAGTTCGCCGAAGGCGACTATGTCGTGCATGCCGAACACGGCATCGCGAAGTTCCTCGGCCTGAAGATGATGAAGCCCCAGCAGGTGCGGGCAGCGCTGGGGCCGGGAGTCGGCGCGGCGCGACCGACCGAGACAGATGAACCGCAGGAGTACCTCACGCTCGAGTTCGCCGGTCGAACCAAGTTGCATGTCCCCGCCACGCGCATCGACCTCGTACAGAAATACGTCGGCGGCTTTCGCGGCAAGCCCGAACTCTCCACCATCGGCGGCCTCAAGTGGCGAAACCAGAAGCAGCGCACGTCGGACTCCGTTCGCGAACTCGCGGCCGAGATGCTTCGCGTTCGCGCCGCCCGCGAGGCCATGCCCGGCGTGCGTTATCCCGCCGACACGCCCTGGCAGAAGGAGTTCGAGGATCAGTTCGCCTATGAGGAAACCGACGATCAACTCGCCGCGATGATCGCGATCAAGCGGGACATGCAGGTCGAACGTCCGATGGATCGCCTGATCTGCGGCGATGTCGGCTTTGGCAAGACCGAACTGGCGATTCGCGCCGCATTCAAGGCCGCGGAGTTTGGCAGGCAGGTGGCCGTGCTCGTGCCCACCACGGTGCTGGCCGAGCAGCACGAGCGCACGTTTCGTTCGCGTCTGGCGGGGTTTCCGTTCCGCGTGGAGTCACTCTCGCGCTTCAAGACCGATCGCGAGATCAACGAGACACTGGCCGCCGTGCGCAGGGGACAAATCGACATCATCATCGGCACGCACCGGCTGTTGTCCAAGGATGTCAAGTTCGCCGACCTTGGCCTGGTCGTGATCGATGAGGAACAGCGCTTCGGCGTTGAACATAAGGATCAGTTGCTGCGCCTGCGCATGACGGCCGACGTGATGACGCTCTCGGCCACGCCGATCCCGCGCACGCTGCATATGTCCATGCTGGGCCTGCGCGACATCTCCAGCCTCGCAACCCCCCCCCTCGATCGACAGGCCGTGGTCACGGAAGTCATCCCGTGGAACCCGCGTCGGATCGAGACGGCCATCCGCCGCGAACTCGCCCGCGAGGGACAGATATATTATGTTCATAATCGCGTCTATGACATCCTCTCCGCGGCGGATGAAATCCGCAAACTCGCGCCCGATGCGCGGATCGTCGTCGGCCACGGGCAGATGGGCGCCCGAGAACTTGAAGATGTCATGCTGCGCTTCACACGCCGCGACGCCGACATCCTCGTCTGCACCACAATCATCGAATCCGGCATCGACATTCCCACGGCCAACACGATCTTCGTCGCCGATGCCCAGCGCTTCGGCCTGGCGGACCTGCATCAACTTCGCGGACGCGTCGGGCGATATAAACATCGCGCCTATTGTTATCTGCTCACGCCGCTGGATCGCCCGTTGACAGAAGTGGCGCGGCAGCGGCTCAAGGCCGTCGAGCAGTATTCAGCGCTCGGCGCGGGGTTCAAGATCGCGATGCGCGATCTTGAGATTCGCGGCGCTGGCAATCTGCTTGGGAAGGAACAATCGGGGCACATCGCGGCCGTGGGGTATGAAATGTACTGCCGTCTGCTCGATCAGGCCGTCAAGGCGCTCAAGGATGAGCGCGATGTGCAACCGAGCCAGACGACGCTGGACCTCGGGCTGGCAGGCTCGATTCCAAAAACATATATTCCATCCGATGCCCGACGAATGGACGCCTATCGCCGCCTGTGTCACGCCGCCAGCGCGGAACAACTCGAACAGACGCGCGGCGATCTGCTCACGGCCTATGGTCCGCTGCCCACGGCCGTGGAACGCCTCTTCGCCGTCGCGGAAGTTCGCATCCTCGCGGCCGAGGCTGGCGCGGTCTCGGTTGTGGTTCGCCCGCCGGATGTTATATTCCGCACGAGCGATCCGGATCGCATCGCGCAGCGCCTCCGCCGCGACGCATCCGCGCCCGGCGCCGTGACCATCCTGCCGCCCAAAAGCAATGAGCAGTTGTGCGAAGTCTACTTCCGACCGCCGCCAAAGTACCTCGAACCCGACACACTGATGGCCGTGCTGCGGAAGCGCCTGTCACCACTATAAGAAGCCCGACCGTAAGGAAGGGCTTGGCCGCGCACGGTTGCGCTGCGCCTCCCACAATCGCCATTCGTCACAGCAACCATCATGCAAGGGCTGACTGAACGTGGCGAACTGTGACGACGCAGACCGTTGCACATCCGTTCATCCTCGCCCGCCTCCAAGCCCTCCCTCATGGTCGGGCTTCCTGTTGTTGCACATACAATCACCCGTGACCACCGAACCACTCACAGACCCGGCGCAGCGCGACCCGCGCCTCGCGCGGCTGCTCGCCAAGGCACGCGCACTGCCGCGTTCGCCCGGTGTCTACTTGATGAAGGACGCCGCCGGCGTCGTGCTGTATGTCGGCAAGGCCTCGCGCCTGCCCGATCGCGTCTCATCGTACTTCATCCCCTCAGCCGATCTCGGCCCCGGCAAGCAGCCGATGCTCGACATCGTGGATGACTTCGACACCATCGAATGCGAAGGCGAGTGGGAAGCGCTGCTCATGGAAGCGCGGCTCATCAAGGACATCAAGCCGCGATTCAATGCGCGACTCAGCGATGACAAGACCTTCCCCTACCTCGTCATCACCCAGCGCGAGGACTTCCCGCGCGTCATCATCACGCGAAACCCAAACAACCCGAAGTTCAAGGGCGCTCGGGTCTTCGGCCCGTTCACCAAGCCGGGTTCGCTGCGTACGGCCATGCAGCACCTGCAGCGCGTCTTCAAGTTCCGCACCTGTTCGCTCGACATCATCGACGGCGATCCGAAGAACCGATTCTTTCGCCCCTGCCTGTTGCATGCGATCGGACAATGCACCGCGCCGTGCGCCGCGAGGATCGACAAGGCCGCGTATCGCGATGATGTCTCACGGTTCATCCGCGCCATCGAGTCCAAGCGCAGCGTGATGATCCGCGAGATGCAGGCGGAGATGCAGGAGGCGTCAAAGGCGCTGGACTTTGAACGTGCGGCGGCGCTGCGCGATCAGATCCGCGCCCTGGAGAAACTCGACGAGCGCGCCACACGCGCTGACGGGTGGCAGCCAGAGGCGGAACACTTCCTCGCGAACCCGGCCGCGGGACTGCGAAGTTTGCAGAAGACGCTCGCCCTCGACACGCCGATCCGCTGCATCGAGGGATTCGACATCGCGCACCTCGCCGGGGGCGAAACCGTCGCGAGCAAGGTGTGCTTCGTTGACGGCCGTCCCTTCCGCAACGAATATCGCCGCTATCGCATCAAGAGCGTCGCCGGGGGCAACGATGACTACGCGAGCATTCGCGAAGTGATCTCACGCCGATATCGCGAAGCCGGCGCGGGACACGAACTCTATCCCGACGTGATCCTGATCGACGGAGGTCTCGGCCAGTTGCACGCGGCCCTTGAAGCGTTCGAATCGCTCGACATGCTCCCGCCGATGGTCATCTCGCTGGCAAAGAAGGAAGAGCTGATCTATGTGCAGCGTCGGACCGAACCGATCCGCCTCGGGCGCGACAACGCGGGACTCAAACTCTGCCAGGCCATCCGCGATGAAGCCCACCGCTTCGCGCAGCACTACCACCACATCCTCCGCCGCAAACGCACGCTTGAGGAAGAGTGAGTTGCGCGTGGCATAGCGCGTGGCATGGGCAAGCCTTCAGGCTTGCCCGTGCTGCTCCCATAGGAAGCCCGACCGTAAGGAAGGGCTTAGCCGCGCACGGTTGCGCTGCGCATCCCACAGTCGCCATTCGTCACCTCAACCACCATGCAAGAGCTGATCGAATGTAGCAAACTGTGACGCGGGAAGCATCCGCACGAACCTCGCGTCACGCCGCCTCCAAGCCCTCCCTCACGGGCGGGCTTCCTATTGCGTGCCATGCAGTCGCCAGCGGCGACTTCGATGCATCCTGCGGCAGATCCGCGACTGTCGCTCATACACTCACCCATGACCCCCGACATCTTCATGCGACGCGCGATCGACATGGCCGAGGCCGCCATCCTCCACGGCCAGTCACCCTTCGGCTGCGTCATCGTCCGCGACCATCGCATCATCGCCGCGGCTCACAACCAGGTCTGGCGAGACCACGACCCAACCGCACACGCCGAGGTCGTCGCCATCCGTCGTGCGGCCGTGAAACTCGGAACCATCAACCTCGCGGGCTGCGACCTGTTCAGCACCTGCGAGCCGTGTCCGATGTGTGCTTCCGCGATTCACTGGGCCAACGTGTCGCGCGTCTGCTTCGGCGCGAGCATCGCCGATGCGGCCGGGGTCGGCTTCTCGGAACTCGACATCCCCATCGCGGATCTGTACGCACAGGGTCGCAGCCCCGTGGCGCTGCTTCCGCGACAACTTTCCGCCGAATGCGCAGCGCTGTTCGACCGCTGGAAGCGCCTCGGACGCGGCCGGGCATACTGATCCGCGGCCCGCTTATAATGCCGCGAGATGGAGACCCTTTTCGACACGCGCCGGTATCTGATTCCCTTCAGGTCGTCGCTGTTGCCGCAGATCTTCACCGATGTCCTGGTCATCGGCGCGGGCGTCGCCGGCCTTCGCGCCGCCATCGCCGCCGCGGGGGGGGGCGAGGTCATCATCCTCGCCAAGGCGGACGCGATGGAAAGCAACACGGCCGAGGCCCAGGGCGGCATCGCGGCCGTGCTCGACGCGCATGATTCCATCGAATCACACGTCTCCGACACGCTGACCACCGGCGCAGGCTTGTGCGATGAGGCGATCGTCGAGCGAGTGATCGCGGATGGCCCGCGAGCGATTGAACAGATTCTAGCGTGGGGCATGGATGTGGATCGTGAGCCGGGCGGCGCGCCCATGCTCGGGCGCGAAGGCGGACACGGCGCAAGCCGCATCATGCACTCCCACGGCGATGCCACCGGCCAATCACTCGCCGCGTGCCTGCTCGCGAAGGCTCGCGCACAGGCCTCCATCCGCATCTTCGAACACTGCTTCGCCCTGGACTTCATCACACCCAGCGATGAACCCGGCGCGCCGATCATGGGCGCCATCACGCACCACAAGCGCTACGGCCTGCAAGTCATCTGGGCCAAAGCCACCATCCTCGCCACCGGCGGCGCGGGCATGCTCTATCGCGAAACGAGCAATCCGCGAGTCGCCACCGCCGACGGCCCGGCCATGGCCTATCGCGCCGGCGCCACGCTGCGCGACATGGCCTTTGTCCAGTTTCATCCCACCACGCTGTATGTCCCCGGCGCAGCGCGCTGGCTCATCACAGAGGCCGTACGCGGTGAGGGCGCAACCCTCCTCGATCACGCCGGCCATCGCTTCATGCCCGACTATCACCCGCAGGCCGAACTCGCCCCGCGCGACATCGTCGCCCAGGCCATCATCCGACAGATCGCTCGACAAGGCGGACGACACGTCTGGCTCGATGCAAGGGGCATCGCCAACTTCCACGCGAGATTCCCGGGCATCACGGCCATGCTCGCGCGGTTCAGCCTCGATCCCGCAAACGATCTGATTCCCGTGCATCCCGCCGCGCATTACGCCATCGGCGGCGCACGCGTTGATGTCGCGTGTCGCACCGATGTGCCCGGCCTGTTCGCCGTGGGCGAGGCCGCCTGTTCCGGTCTGCACGGCGCGAATCGCCTCGCGAGCAACAGTCTGCTTGAAGGGCTGGTGCTTGGTGAGACGGCCGGGCTTGCCGCCGCCGAGTTCGCCGCGGGGCGAATCGACTCGGCTGCGCCGGCGGGATGGACGTTTCGGCCGCGCCCCGCGCCCGTGGCCATCATCAGCGACATTCGCCCGTCGGGACAAGGCGAACTCGACTTGACCGATGTTCGTTCGAGCCTGCGTTCGGCGATGTGGCGCAACGTGGGAATCCTGCGCACCGGGCCGAAACTCGCCGACGCGAATCATATGTTCGCGTTCTGGGCGCGGTACACGCTCGACAAGATCTTCGATGACCCGCAGGGCTGGGAGACGCAGAACATGCTCCTCGCGTGTTCGCTGATCGCGCGGTCGGCGCTGTGGCGAGAAGAATCCCGCGGATGCCACGCGCGCGATGATTTCGCCGCGCCGCGCGATGAGTACCGGATGCACGATGACTGGCGAAAAGGCCATGCCCAGCCGCTCACAGCGCCTGTCGCGACGGAGGTGCCCGCGTGACGCCTGCTTCGTTGTTGAGAGAGAAACGTCGCGCGACCGTGATTCGCATGGTCACCGTCGCGGCCTTGTGTGCGACGGCGATGGCCGCGTGCACCTACGAGCGAGTGGTCAACTACAAGCCATTTTTCGCCGGGCTTGACGGCGCGGAGCATCGAACCGATCCCGTGCAGGATCCCTCGCAGCGCCCGGGTCTGGCCGGGGCTGGCGATCCGCGAATCGTCATCGAGAATCCCGATGGTTCCGTCACGCTCATGTCGCGGTCCGGGCGTCATCTCATGTCGCACATCCTTCGCGTCCTGCGCGAAGAGGAACCGGACCTCTTCGTCGAACAACTGCTCAGCGAGCGAACGCGCATCGAGTTTGAGGAACGCGGCCTTGATCCCGCCGATGCCTACAAGACGCTCAAGGCGCACGAGCGCGAACTTCAGATTCTGTTCGCCCGAATGCCCTTTGGCGAACAGTCGCCCAACGTCATCATGGAAAAAATCGACACGAAGATGTATCGCGTGCGCCTCACGGGCCGCGCGACGCGCGATCTCCAGTGGACCTTCATGGACATGGTTTTGGAATCCGGCCAATGGAAACTGCGCTGGTTCGGACCGGTCTCCGAACCCAAGCCCCGCGAGCCGGTGCGACGATGAGAACCGCGCAACACAACATTGGTGGGGCGGGCGTCCCGCCCGCCTCAATCTATATTCCTGGTTGGGCAGGCGTCCCACCTGCCTTCCCCCTTCATGGCGACATGTGCGATGAATGATGCTCTTGACATGCTCACCCTCGCGGCGCGGCTTGCCTATCGCGGAGTCGGCCACGTCGAACGGAATCCCCCTGTCGGCGCGGTGATCATTCGCGACGGGCGCATTCTCGGCATGGGCCACCATCGGCGCTTCGGCCACCTTCACGCGGAACGCGACGCGATCGCGAATGCAAAGTCGCGCGGCCACGACACGCGCGGCGCGACCGTCTATGTCACCCTCGAACCCTGCGCCCACACCGGCAAGCAGCCGCCATGCACCGAAGCCATCATCGAAGCCGGCATCACCCGCGTCATCGCCGCGTGTGAAGATCCGAATCTCGCGGGCTGCGGCGGCGCGAACGTGCTTCGCGCGAAGGGAGTTCAAGTTGAGTTTATCAATGACTGCACGTCCGCCAATGACCTGAACGCGCCATACCTCAAACGCATCACAACCGGCCTGCCCTGGATCATCGCGAAATGGGCCCAGACGCTCGATGGCCGCGTCGCCACGCGAACAGGTGAATCGAAATGGATCTCCGGCCCGCGCGCCCGCCGCCGCGTGCATGTCCTCCGCGCACGCGTTGATGCGATTCTCACCGGCCTTGGAACCGTCCTCGCCGATGATCCCATGCTCACCGCGCGCGACGTGCGACACGTCCGACGCATCGCGCGACGCGTCGTCACAGATGCCGATCTTGAAATGCCCCTCACATGCAACCTCATACGCACCGCCCGCGATGTTCCCCTCACCATCGCATGCGACGCGACGCTCGCCGCCG
>CAZTPJ010000021.1:0-52095 GCA_964614515.1 uncultured Phycisphaeraceae bacterium
CGACGTTGCACAGTTCGGCCAGTTCGTGCAGAATGTGCGACGAGATGAGGATGGTCTTGCCCATCCGCTTCAGTTCCTTGAGCAGTTCGCGGATCTCGATGCGGGCGCGCGGATCAAGGCCCGATGCCGGTTCATCCATCAACAGCACCTTCGGATCGTGCAGCAGCACCCGCGCGATGGACAAGCGTTGCTGCATTCCGCGCGAGAGCGAGTTCACCTCGGCCGTCGCCTTATAGCCAAGGTCCGTGAGTTCAAGCACGTCGCTGACGACCTTCTTTCGTTGCTGGCCGTGGATGCTGTAGGCCGCGGCGAAGAACTCGAGGTATTCGGTGACGACCATGTCTTCGTAGGCGCCCATGAAGTCGGGGACATAGCCGATCATGGGGCGGATCTGTCGATTCTGATATCCGATGGTGAGTCCGGCGACCTGCGCCTGACCGGAGGAGGGCTTGAGGAGCGTGGCGAGGATTTTGATGGTCGTGGTCTTTCCAGCGCCGTTGGGACCGATGAAGCCGTAGCAGTCGCCTTCCTGGATCGAGAGGTTGAGATTGTCCAGCGCGACGAGGTCTCCGTAGCGTTTGGTCAGGTTGATGGTTTCGATCATCGGCACGCGCTGTCACTCCGGCGTTTCACTCAATCGCGTCATCGTCCACGGCCCGGGGACAACTCATCCTCAGGCTCGGTGAGTTCTGCTTCGGGAACCGGCTCGATGACGGCCGTCGCCACCGAGACGGGCTGTTCGGGCAGAGGGTAGACCCACCGGAGGACGGTGCGTCCGGTGAGGGGTACGGGGCGCAGATCTTCCTCACGGGCGTCAGCGTCTCCCGCGAACAAGGGCGTCGCGGAGGCGGACTCAAGCGCGGGCGTGATGCCGAGTTGGCCGATGACGATCACGCACGGCTGCGTGAACCACCGCCCGGCATCCCAGAGGTGGGCGCTTCGGCGCAGGGCGGCGACTTCGGTTTCACGGCTGGATGTCGGGGGGGGGAGTTGTGAGATGAAGCCGAGGCCGCGAAGCGATTTGGTCAGTGCATCATGCGAGAGCCGTTCAAGGCCGGGGAGCGATGCATCGACCACGCCTCTGAGGAGTACATCGGCGGCATTGGAACGTACACGCTCCTCGACGCCGCCTGTGGTAAGGCTTGACAGGTCCATCGCCACGCCCGGGGGCCACGCGCCTTGATATCGCCATGCCTCGGCCTCGCAGATCAAGTCGCTCAGGTTGCCCATGCCCAGTTGCTTCTGGCCGCGAATGACGATCACATAGACATCCTCGAGCGCCCCGGGCAACTGATGCATGATCGCGCCGACGATTGATGGTCCGCGCACGCCCGGCTCGGGGCGCGGCAGCAACTTGAGTTCCCCGTGCGTGGTGTGCCCTTCGACGGCGATCGGCTGCGGCATCGACCATCGCGGCCCGCCGGCCCAGTCCACAACCACTTCCTTCACCGTCGCGCGAACGGGGAACGTCATGCGCCGAGGATCTCGCGAATCCACCGCATACGGCCTTGCGTCGGGAAAACTCGCGCCGGGGCGCGTGCCCCACGATTCCCACGCGGTCACGAGGTCCTGGAATGCGGACTCGCCATCCGCCGGATCGCCCACGCGAAGCGTTGCGTCGCCATACCACGGGAACATGATGCTCGCCCACGTTCGCGTGCGCTGGGCGACTTCGTTTGTGGGACGGCCGTAGACATGTTCAATGAGCGTGAGGTGTCGTCCGTCGATTCGTCCTGGTCGGAGGAGGGCGGCCCCCCCCCACGCGAGCGCGGTGAAGATGCCCGCGCACGCGACGAACGCCAGCCACGAATGGCGCGTGAGGCCGAGTTTCTTGAGACTTCCAAAGGACAGCGGGCCGGCGACGAGCCAATAGGTGATGAACATCATCAGGCCCAGGAGTACGCCGGCGGAGGCGCGTCGGGTCATGTTGATGACGTCGCCGATGCCACGGTCGTAGTAGGCGGGGTTTGGGCGCGGGATGATCTCGCGCGGATTGGTGAGGTCCCGCGCGGTGAACACACGCCCACGCCCGCCGAGAATCCGATGCCAGAATACATCGCCATCGGGCTTGGAGACTCGCGCGAGTTGCGGACTCTCAAGGTCGATCCCCACCATCGTCACGGCGCCGCAGCCGACAAGTCGTCGAACCACCACGGCCTCGCCGTCGGGCGTCAGGAACATGCGCATCGCCTCGGTGGGCGCGGCGTCCGGGAGCGGTTCAAACACGCTGACATCCAGAACGGGAAGTTGCCGGCGCTGCTCGGGCGGTTCGTTCTTTGAGAGCAGTGGACGCAGCGTCTCCATGCTGACGCCTTCGCGCAGTTCGCGTCGAACGCGCGGGAGAATGGGATACAGCGCGTTGTTGACGGGATCGCCGGGGAAGAACCGCGCGGAGGACGCGGTCATCACAACCACCAGATGCCCGCCGCGCTCGACCCATTCGCGAATCGCCTGCGCCCGTTCGCGCGAGAGATCAGGAACATCCCGCGAAGCCCAGATCAGCGCATCGAACTGCGCCAGGCCGTGCCATCGGTCCGGCAGCGCTTCGACGCGAAGGTTCCGTTCGATGTGCAGCGGCTCATGTCCACCTGTCGCGTAGGCCTCGACCGTTCCGGCCGCGCGATAGTTCCCAAAGCCCAACTCGCTGCCCCCGATGATCCCGACCAGACCATAGTGACCCGACATGAGTTTCTGGGGCGAGATGGGTTGCGAGCCAAGACGACGACCGGGCGTGAAGATGGATCGCCCCCCCTGCGTCGACTCCACGGCCTGATGCGCGGTGAGGAACAGCCCGTCGTTGGCCTGCATCCACGATGGCAGGCGGACGTAGATCCAACCGGCCTGTGCCCGGGCTGGGGTCGATGTCACGGCCCGCTCAAAGACTACGGTGTCCCCGTCGGCATCGGGAACCTGAATGCGAAGGAGGATATTGCGAGCCTCGGTGGCCGTGTCGGTGAAGGCCACCCGGATTCCGACCCATTCCCCCGCCCGCGAGACTCCGCCGGTGCCGAACCACTCGACGTTGAGGGTGATCTCGCCCGGGGCATCGTTTTGTGCGGCCAGGGGCGACACCCACCCGAAAGCGACGATCAGCAGGACTAAGCAGGCTCGAAGCATCCGTGTATCGTACCGGCTGGTGAAGTGTCGGGTTCACCGGGCCGATGGTCTTCTTGTGACGGACTTTTCGACGGAAACCTGGGTTCTGCTCATGGCCATCGCCACGATGGGTGTCGGTGCGATTCTGAACCTGTGGGCCACGGCCGCCCGAACCGCCCAGCACATCCACGAACTCAAGTCCCGGGTCCTGGCCCTGCGTCAGCGATACGAAGAGGACGGGGACGAAATGCACGGCGATGTGCTCGAAGTCTGATCGCGGGCTACCCGGTGCGTCGCCCGACGGGCCGCACGATCATCGACACCACCGGCCTGGCATCAATCGCGTCGAACAGCACCGGCAACGTCGCGCTGGCCGTGGTTGCTCGTCCGCCGAGCACGGCCCTGGCGGCATCCACGCTGGCGCGAAGCACCACGTCCGAGGGCATGGCGACGATCGACACGGACACGAGTCCTTCGACAAGGCGGGCTTCATCTTCCGGTTCATCGAAGTCAGGGCGGGCGGCGTCAAATGCGTCGGTGTATCGCTTCGCGGCCTCGCGCACGTCGGCGTGGTCGAGGCCGTTGCCATTGTGTGAGGCCGCGTGTTCGGCGACATCGTCGATCGCGTCGCGAAGTTTGATGAGGGATTCGGCGAGCGCGTGACGGGCGGAGGCGATTCCGGAACTTCCGGCCTGAAGCAGGACGGGGGCGATGAAGGCGACGATTTTGCGTGCGTGTGTTTCTTCCGCGCGCTGCGCCACGGACTGAGCCTGGGCGCGAGCGACGATCAGGCCGTGACGCGCGGCGAAGCGATCAAGTCCCGCGGCGAGCGGGACACTGACGGCAGGGTCTGGCCCTCCACGGACGATGTCCCGCGACATGGCGCGAAGGTAGTGATCGTCACTTTCGAACAAATCGGTCTGCATGAACGCGCGAAGGGCGGCGAAGTGATCGCCGGAAACGATGCGCCGATAAGCCTCGCGAACATCCTCAGCCGCGTCAAGCCCATCGGACTCGCCCGCGACGATCCCCGCGCGCCACAAGTCCTCGCTCCAACGCCAAGACTGCATCATGTCCATGTACGCGGGCACGCGCCCGAGGGCTTCGGTGATCGCGGCGCGGTCCGCGCCGTCAAGCGGAGCCGGCGTCAGCGTGAACACCTCATCACCAAGCAACAACGCCGCCATCGCCGGCGGTTCACGCGTCGTCAGGTGATACGGGCTGACCACGATACGCATGAGGGATTCTAACACTCAAATCAACCGCCCCACGGCCATCGGCAGGAATCAGGGCAACCGAAATATCTGTTTGGATCCGGTGGGGCGGGCGTCCCGCACGCCTCGCTTGGGTGGCCGACGCGCGGTGGATTATCCAGCGTGCGGGCGAGAGCGATCTTGCGGTTGCCCCGCAGGAATGAAAGCGCCGACGGCGTGGCCGTCGGCGCTGGGATTTGCACATGTGACGGCAGGCGGGACGCCTGCCCCACCCAATCAAGACCTGAACCGAAGTCAGGCGGGACGCCTGCCCCACAGAATCAAGACTAGAACCGGCCGGGGGGCGGGGGCGGCGGATCTTCCTCAAAGTCGCCGCCCATGCCGGCGTTGACCTGATCTGTAATCTGCTTGAACGCCTTGATGGCATCCATCGGCACGACGATGCCGACCTGCATGCCGCCGCCACTGGCCGTCATGCCCATGCCGATGGGCGCGATGCTCGGCGGCAGTTCGACATCGAAGAACCCGCCGGCCATGGCGCCAAGTTCCAGACCGAGTTCAAGCAGGGCGTGCGTGCCGAGATAGCCTTCGATGATGCGGCCGGCGGGCAATCGCGCGGCGATCGGGCGGATCGAGGCATCGTTCGCGAGCGTCGGTCCCTGACCTCGCGTCGCGGCGATGGCCGTCTCCATCAGCGCGGAATTCTTGGCGAGCGTGGTGATGACGCCGCCGGGCACGGCCGCGGTGTACCCCGCCGGACCACCGCTCAGACCAAAGATGAACGCCATGATCTGCTGCGCCTGAAGCGCTTCGGGATTGTTGGGATCAAACTTCATGCGCACCGCCCACTCGTCAACCTTGGTCCCGGCGATGGTGGCGACGCCCGTGTTATAGACCGTGTTGTAGGTCATCCCTTCGACGGTCTGGCCGTTCATCGCGGTCAGGGCATCCTTGGCCATGTTCTGATAGGCGGCGGGATCGTTGGAAGGGTAATAGGCGAGCGTGTTGTTGAAGAGCATCCCCCCCCCCAGCGCCGGCGGCTTGCCCAGGACAAAGGCCTGACCCTGCGCCATCGAGACCATCTGCTCAAGATTCAGGCCGCCGAACATCCCCGCGTTGCCCTGCTGCTGTGCTGCGGCCATTGATGCCTTGGCCACTTCCAACAACATCGCCTGCACGCCGGGCGATGAGAAATCCATCGCGACTACCGCCAGGAACGGGTTGCCCGCGGGGAGTTTGGCGAGCAGGTCGCCGGCCTTGCCCTCGGCCGCGAAGAACTTGGCTGTGGGAGACTCCGGATTGAACTGCGTGGCGAGGCCGAAGGTCATGCCATGTTCGCCGCCGTCGAGACCCATGACCATCGCCTGACCGTCGGTCTTGAGGGCGTTGGCGATGCCCTCGAAGAACGCCAGGGGGGCGTTCATTTCCTGACCGGTCATCATGGCCATCATCTCAAACTGCTCGCGCATCCCTTCAAGGCCCTGCTCGATCATCGGGCGCATCTGCGGCAAGTTGATCGTCATGAAGATGTCAGACGATTCCGCGACGGCCAGGCCTGAGGGACCGACGGCCGTGCGATGCGCTGCGAGATTGCCCGCCGCGCCTGTGAAGTCTCGCAAGGCTGCTTCATTTTCGCTGATGGCGGCGTAGCCACCGCCGAGGTTCTTCGCGAAGAGTTCCTGAAACTCGAGCGTGAACTTTGCGATCTCGGCGGGTTCGCCGCCGAGGCCGGTGATGAACGCGTTGAAGTCGGTCACGGGCGCGATGGCGATGAACGTGGGTTCATCCATGGTGGGGTCAAAGTCCGGCGGGGCGATGGCCGCGAGCGTGAGAGAGCCTTGACGATTCAGCCCGTTGAGTTCAAAGATGTTGATGGGCAGATCGAGGTCCGCGACGGAGAAGTCGAAGTTCGCGCCAACGGCATCCACATCGGCGAGGCATCGCTCGATGCTGGCGATGTTGATGGTGATCATCGCGTCCTTGGGCGCGCGATCCATCGATGCAGGCAGGTCCGCGCTGGCCGAGGTGGCAAGTCCGCAGAGACACGAAACCATCAAGGCGGCGCGCATCGCGCGACGAGGAGACAGGCAGCGACCGGACATCGTGAGCATCCTTTCCTGGGGATTGCACGGGAACTTTGCGGGCGACCCTCGCCCTCGGAAGCAGAGTATAGGGAAGTCCGGGCCTGCGGTTTCCGGCGATCCGCGCTGTTGGGATCGCACGGTGACGGGTGGGCCTGTGTGTGCCCGGAGACACTCAGCAGCGCAATGAAAACGGCGGGGTAGGAAACCCCCGCCGTGTGTGGTGTTGTGATGGGCTGCCGTGTGTCGTGGCCATCGCTTTGGATGGCCACAACGAGGTTCCGGCGCGTTCGTCGTCAAACGTGGCCACGCAGAGCCGTGACCACGGCACGCATCATCACGGGCAGCCGTTATTGAACTCGTTGCCGAAGCAGAGGAAGTCGAAGATATCGCAGACGCCAAGGCCGGTGCTGGTGTCGCAGTCACAGGCGTAGGGGTCTCCGGCCGCGAAGCGGTTGCCGAAGCAGAGGAAGTCGAAGATGTCGAGCACGCCGGGGCCGGTGGAGGTATCGCAGTCGGCGTAGCACCCGCCGCCGCCGATGATGGCCTCGAACGTCGCCGCAGACTGGCCGTTGTTGAAAATCAGCGTGCCGCCGCTGGTGATGACATCGCCGCTGGTCCACTGGAGGAGTCCACCCGTGCCGGCGGCAGGTCCGACAGCGCTGAGCATGTCCCACCCTGCCAGCACGGCGCTGTTGGGGCCGTTGAACAGGTCCAGGCCGTTGATCCCGCCGCGTGAAAAGCCGACGAGTTGGCCGTTGATGAAGGTTCGCGTGGCGGAGACGAACTGGAACGTACCGAGGCCGTCGATGCGGATCTCCGACGTGTCGTGGTCGATGTAATACACGTTGGTGAAGATGGTCTGGCGGTTGAGCGTGTCCGCCTCCGAGGTGATGGTGAACGCGGCGGGACCGAAGGGCGCGCCGTTGAGCGTGCCACTGCCGGTGCCGGTGTGGACAAACGTGATGGGTTCCGCCATCGCACCCGCCGCGAAAGCCATCGCGAGCGATGCGCCAACCATGAATGAACGATGCATACGTCAACCTCCTTCTTTGTTCTCCGCCCGTACGGCCGCTTCGGCAGGCCGTGCCAGGCCCCACCAGCATACCGCATGTTGGTTCGGTCTGCAAGCCCCCTCGGGTTTGAAGGGAACTGAGTCGGCGTTCCGGCCGGGGCGGCCGCCGATGGCGGGAGAACGCGATGACGGCAAGTTCATAGACTTCCGGCGTGTCACACATCTGGCGACTTGCGCATGATCGCTCGCTCACGCTTGATCGCCCGCGGATCATCGCGATTCTCAACGTGACGCCGGACAGTTTCTTTGACGGGTCACGACTGACGACGCGCGAGTCGGCGGTGGCCGTGGCGATCTCGGCCATCGACGCGGGCGCGGACATGCTGGACATCGGGGGCGAGTCCACGCGGCCGGGGGCGGCGCGGGTTTCGGTTGCGGAGCAGATTCAGCGCACGGTTCCCGTGATCGCGGCGATTCGCGAGTTGGCATCGCCGGCGCGAGACATTCCCATCAGCATCGACACGACCCTGGCGGAGGTCGCCGACGCGGCGCTGCGCGCGGGGGCGGATGCGATCAATGATGTGTCCGCGGGGGTTGAAGATGCGGCGATGTTCGAGGTCGCGGCCACACACGGCGCGGGCGTGATCCTGATGCACCGGCTGCTGCCGCCGGAGCAGGATTCGTACAGCGATCAATACACAGCGCCGCCACGGTATGACAGCGTGGTGCACAGCGTGCGTGAGTTTCTGCGGGATCGTGTGCTGGCGGCGCTTCGCGCGGGGATCGCTCGCGAGTCGATCCTGCTTGATCCCGGCCTTGGCTTTGGCAAGACGGTCGAGCAGAATATCGACCTGATTCGCGGCACGGGTGAATTGGGCGCGCTGGGCTTTCCGATCGTCAGTGCGCTCAGCCGCAAGAGTTTCGTCGGGCGCATCGCCGCGCCGCATCGCGAGACGCAGCCGTCTGAGCGTCTGCCGGGCACGCTCGCGCTGAGCATCATGCACATGCTCGCGGGGGCGCGGGTGTTTCGCGTGCATGATGTTCGCGAGCATCGCGAGGCACTCACGGCCGTGTGGACGATGACGCGCCCGGGGACGTGATCGCGGCGCGTATCACTCCACGGCCCAGCACGCGACGCGATGCGATGGGGCACGCGGGGTGAGCGGCGGCATCTCTTCGCGGCAGCGGTCCATCACCAGCGGGCATCGCCCCGCGAATGGACAACCCTTTGGCGGCGTGAGCGGACTTGGCACATCACCCTGAAGCACCGTCAGCGGACGGCGATCATCCGGATCATCGACGGGGTTCGCCCCGAGCAGCGCCCGCGTGTATGGATGCTTCGCCTGGGCGTGCAGATCATCGCATGACAGGCTCTCGACCACAAAGCCAAGATACATCACGAGTACGCGATCGCAGAAGTGCTCGATGACCTTCAGATCATGACTGATGAACAGCAGCGTCAGGCCCATCTGTCGCTTGAGGTCCATCATCAGGTTCAACACCTGCGCCTGAATCGACACATCCAGCGCGGAGACCGGCTCATCGGCGACGACGAAGTCCGGACGTACGGCCAAGGCCCGCGCGATGCCAATACGCTGGCGCTGTCCGCCGGAAAACTCATGCGGAAACTTGCCCTTGGCATCCTGGCGCAGGCCGACCTTGGCGATCAAGTCGTCAATGAACCCTTCCACCTCGCCCGACGGCACGACATCGTGAAAGCGGATGGTCTCGCGCAGCATCGCGGCCACGGTCAATCGCGGATTCAGCGAGGAGTAGGGATCCTGGAAGATGATCTGCATCTTGCGTCGATAGGGCATCATCGCGCCGTGGGAGAGCGTGGTGAGATCAACGCCGTCATAGGCGATCGTCCCGCTGGTGGGTTCGATCAGACGGATGATGAGTTTGCCGAGGGTGGACTTGCCGCAGCCGGATTCGCCGACGACGCCGAGGACTTCGCCGCGTTGCACATCGAGCGAGACGCCATTGACGGCGTGAACGTGCGCCTGGACGGTGTTGAAGACGCCGCCGCGAATGGGAAAATGCTTGACGATGTCGCGGACCTTGATGAGAGGTCGATCGCCGGAGGCTTCGGGGATCCAGGCTTCGGCTTGCGTGGCGTGGGCGATGTGCGTCGGCGAACCTTCGCCGGGCGTCGCGTCAGCGTGCGAAGTGGAGTGCGCATCGGGTGGCGTCATGCCCGCGCCTCCGTCGTGGCGCGGATGCGCGAATCTTCAAGCGGGTAGAAGCAACGCACGAGACGCCCATCGGGACCGCGTTCGAGTTCCGGCTCCTGCGCCACGCAGCGATCCTGTCGATATTGACATCGCTCGCTGAAGCGACAGCCCTTGGGCAGGTCGAGCAGGCTCGGGACGATGCCTTCGATGGTCGGGAGCGCCCGGCCCTTGTGTTTGTTGCCGGCTTTGGGAATCGAATCCAGCAGCGCCCGCGCATAGGGATGGCGCGGATGATGGAAAACCTCTCGAACGGAACCCGATTCGATCACGCGCCCGGCGTACATGACCATCACGCGGTCGCAGAACTGCGCGACGACGCCGAGGTTGTGCGTGATGAAGATGATGGCCGTGTTGAGGCGAGTCTTGAGGTCCGCCATGAGCGAGAGGATCTGGGCCTGGATGGTCACGTCGAGGGCGGTGGTGGGTTCGTCGGCGATGAGGATGTCGGGTTCACAGCAGAGCGCGATGGCGATCATGACGCGCTGGCGCATGCCGCCGGAGAGTTGATGCGGATATTCGCGGATGCGGCGCTCCGGGCTTGGGATATCGACGAGTTTGAGCATGTCGATGGCGCGGAGGCGACGTTCGCGGCGGCTGAGGTCGGTGTGATACTTCAGCGCTTCGTTGATCTGCCAGCCGACGGTGAAGACGGGGTTGAGGCTGGTCATCGGTTCCTGGAAGATCATGGCGATGCGAGCGCCGCGGACTCGGCGCATCACCGGTTCAGGGGCCGTGGCGAGGTTGATTGGCTCGCTCGCGGCGCCATCTTCGCGTTGTGAGCGGAAGAGGATTTCGCTGCCAGGTTTGATGAAACTGGTGCGCGGCGGGAGCAGGCGCATGATGGACTTGCTCGTCACCGTCTTGCCGCAGCCGGATTCACCGACAATCGCCAGCGTCTCGCCCGCGCGAAGGTCGAACGAGACATCATCCACGGCCGTGACGATTCCGGCATCCGTGCGAAAACACGTGGTGAGATGTCGCACGGAGAGAATGGCGTCGGCGGGGACGGTGGCAAGCCCGCGCGATCCCTGCACGACCATGTCCACCAGCGAGACCTTGCCCTGCGAACGGCGTGGATGGGCCGCGTCGCGCGGAGTCGCGGCGGGGGATCGCGTGGGGGGGGGGACGGCCGGGGCGATGGCCGATGGGTCGTGGCGTGCCTCGGGCGGTGGCGCGGGGTCATGCGCTGTCGGCGATGCGTGCGGCGGTTCGGAGAGAAAAACATCATCCG
The DNA here is from genome assembly GCA_964614515.1 of uncultured Phycisphaeraceae bacterium. GTDB lineage: Bacteria > Planctomycetota > Phycisphaerae > Phycisphaerales > UBA1924 > CAZTPJ01. The sequence continues at coordinate 10,872 of CAZTPJ010000021.1, forward strand.
CCGCAAGGTTGGCCGCGGGCTGCTCATCGCGCCAGCCATCCCACGGGCCGACGACCTCTTCGAGCGGCGGCGGATTTGACTCTGGCGTTTCAAACAGCGGCTTGTCCGGCGCGATGTCGTGAGGCGATTCGGCATGCGCCGACTCCGGCTGACTCGCCGCGGAATCCACGGCCGGAACGTGCGTCGCGATCTCATCGCGAGTGAGTTCTTCGATGGATGCTTCGTCGATGCGTTCGGGTTTGGCGGGCGATGGCGTGGAGTCTTTCGGCGTTGCGTCGGCGGGGTTCATCGCGGGCGGGGAAACATCCGTCGGCGATTTGGCGTCCGGCTCGACTGGCTCGACGCGAACAGGTTTCACGGGCCGGCTTTCGACGGCCGCGCGAAACTCCTCCTTCGCCGACACGAACGGGCGAAACGCCGGTGGCGCTGTGTCTTGATCCCTGGATTTCCTGCGTCCAAAGGCCATTCGATCAACTCACCCCACATGCTTCGGGTCAAAGGCATCCTGCAACGCATCGGACACGATGTTGAACGCCAACACGAGAATTACCATGAGAACCGTGGCCGTGCCGATCTGCCAGAAGAATCCGGCGACGACTTCGGATTTTGACTGCGAGATCATGATGCCCCAACTTGCGCCTTCCTTCAGGCCCAGGCCGAGGAAGGTGAGCACGACCTCGCTCTTGATCGCGGCGATGAGCAGGAGCGAGAAACTGATGAACATCAGGTGAACGGTGTTGGGGATGACGTGTTTGAGGAGGATGGTGAAGCGTGAGAAGCCGATGGCCGTGGCGGCCTGAACGTATTCGAGTTCCTTGAGTTTGAGCGTTTCGCCGCGGATGACTCGGCAGGTTCCGATCCAGAAGGTCATGCAGAACGCGGCGTAGAGGGGGATGAGGGTGTTGCCGATGGGCACATCGGGATCCCACGGCAGTTTCCAGTCACTGGTTTGAAACACAAACGCGAGCAAGGCGAGCAGGACAAGATATGGAATCGACGCGAGCGTGGAATACACCCAGATAACCGCGTGATCCACCCATCCGCCAAAGAACGCCGCCGACGCGCCCAGCAGCGTGCCGAAGCAGACGGAGATCAGCGCGGCCACGACGCCGACCTGGATCGCGACCTTGGCGGAGTAAATCGAACGGATCAGGATGGACCGACCCTGCTGGTCCGTTCCCAGCGAGATGCGCGCGGTGTACAGCAATCCGTCAAACCCGGTGGGCATCGGGAACAGAGCGATGACCAGCGGCTCGATCTCGTCGAGGATCGGCACGGCTCGCTGCTCATGCAAGGCCCGCGCGGCACGCGCGGCGGTGGAGATGCCTTCGAGCACGCCGGCCACGTTCTGCGTTTGCCCCTGTGTCACGGCATCCGCGGCGTCAAACAGCCGCTGCGCATCCATCGCCGCCAGCGGGCCATCGCCGACTTCCGACAAGTCCGCGTAGTCCTCCATCGCGAACGCGGACTCTTCGAGGTGAAACGCGAGGTCTTCGCGAAGTTTCTCGATGCGCTCGTCAAGCCAGTCCGGGGCGTCTTCGCCTTCGGTGGCCTGACGCGCGGCCATGCTTTGGAGTTCATCGAGTACATCGCCCGCGCGGAGCGCGCCGAGTTCCAGGCGCATCGCGGCGTTGATCTGGCGATTCTCTTCGTCGAACCTGGCGAAGATCGCGCGGCCTTCGCGCACGATCTCTCGCAGGCGATCAATCGGGACATCCGCGAGGCCGCGTTCGGCCATGGATGCGCGTTCGACGGCCGCACGGACCGCATCCTCGCTCGGATCGGCCAGTCGATCGATCTGCGAGAGCGTCTGTTCAGCCGAGGTGAACATGAAGTCGTACTGGTTTGATCGCCAGCGACTGTCCTGTCGAGCGCCAAAGCCGGCGAGATTCGGCGGGCCGACGCGTTCGGCGGTGTGATGTGGCAGCAACGCGCCGAGGATCTTGTTCTCACGCAGGTCATACCACCCGCCCTGATTGCCGACCCACGCGACAACTTCCATCGCCGCGATCCACATCGCCAACGCGAAGTAGAACACGATCACGGCCATCGCGGCCATGGCCCAGCGGTTGCGTCGAAACTTTCGCACACCGCGCGAACGGCGCATGCGCCCGAACATGCCCAGTCGCGGGACCGGGTCGGCCTTCGCGGGCGGCGGAGTGCCGCCGAGGGCGTCGATGGATGGGGGCGTGGTCATTTGAGCCTCACCCTCGGATCGACCAGCGCATAGAGCACATCGGTCAGGATGTTGGTCACGATGAACACGCCGGCGAGCAGGGCCGTGAACGCCTGAATCACGGGGAAGTCCTTCGCGCCGATCGCCTGAATCAGCGTGCGCCCCATGCCGGGGATGTTGAAGAAGACTTCGACCAGCACGGCCCCCTCGATGAGGAAGGGAAGTGAGATCATGATGCGCGTGATGACCGGGATCATCGCGTTCTTGAGCATGTGGACGAACATGACCTTGCGTTTGGTCGCGCCCTTGGCTACGGCCGTGGTGATGTAGTCCCGCGTGCCCTCCTCCACCATCACCGCGCGGTAGAAGCGCGTGTCATATCCGATGCCGACGATCACGCCGATGATGACCGGCAGGGCGCAGTATGTCACCCAGCCGAGGATGGCCTGGTTCGGCGTGGTCAGCCAGAACTCGGGTGAGGACAGTCGCGGGTCATACCCGGAGATGGCGAAGATGCGAATGCCGTGCCGCTCGCCAAGCCAGTAGGCGCCGAAGTACTGCCCGAAGATGATGTACACGAGATAACTGACGCTCATGCCGATCACGGCGGCGAACATCAGCACGCGATCCACCATCCGTCCGCGGAAGTATGACGAGATCAGTCCGACGCCGATGGCGATCACGGCCGTGAGGATCAACGTCGGCACGGTCACCAGCAAACTGGGCCAGATGGCGGACTGCACCATCTCGCCGACGGGCATCTTCTGTTCCCAGGATCGCTCGGAAAAGTCGAGCGTGACGATGCGCTTGATGTACTGGGCGTACTGCACATGGAAGGGTGCATCAAGGCCCATCTGCGTCTTGAGGGTGTTGTACTGCTCCACGGAGGCGTTCTTGCCGAGATAGGCGTAGACGGGGTCGTTGACGCGCAGGATCGCCATGACCACGAGAATGATCCCGAGGTAGATCGGGATGTTGTACAACAGGCGACGTGCGATGAAGGCCCACATGCGCGACTCCGGTTCTCAGGTGAGGACTGAATCGCCGCGATGCGCGCGATCGCCCAGGCGGGCGAACGCACAACATCCAGGCCCGTGATGTCCAGGACAGCGCATCATCGCCCCGGCCTCTTGCTGTCATCAACATCCACGTACTTGAACCAGGACCAGAAGCGTTCGGTGGGTCGGAAGTTCACGGCCCAGGGCGCGACGATGTAGAACCGCTCGCGGGCCATCGAGCCGACATACGCGCAGTCCTCGATGACCATGTCGCGCATCTTTTCATAGATGGCCGTGCGCTCCGGCGAGGGCGGCATGACCGCGATCTGCTCATAGAGCGCATCATACTCGGGCCGCTTGTAGTTGAAGTGATTGGCGCCGGGCGATTCATACGGGCCATAGAACAGGGCGAGGTTGTTCTCCCCGTCGGGATAATCCGAGGACCACGCGAAGCCGAACATGGGGGCCTTCTTGTTGTTGGTGTTTTCGATGAGCGTCGAGAAGTCAACGAGTTGGCCGTCAACCTGCACGTTGATCCGCGCGAGTTGGCGCTTGAGCAGTTCGAGTTGCTGCGGGTTGTTGCCGCCGCGGCTGGTGTAGAACTTGATCGGGGGAAGTCCCTCGCCGTTGGGATAGCCGGCTTCGGCGAGTTTCTTTCGTGCGAGTTCGAGGTTCGGCCCGCGATAACTCACCGGTCCCTGGCCGTTCTCCGGATAGCCGTCGAGACCGGGCGGAATCGGTCCGTCATAGACGACGTTGAGGCCGTTGTAGAAGACTTCGTTGAACTCGTTGAGGTCGATGGCGAGGTGGATGGCCTGTCGCAGGGCCTTGCGTTCGGGGGTGTATCCGCCGAGGAGTTCATCTTCCATGTTGAAGCCGCGGAAGATGAAGTCGAGCAGGTAATCCGAGAACGCGGTGACGCCTTTCTGTTGCCACTGGGGCAGGAGTTGGCGTGTGCGTTTGTTGAACGCGGTTTCGAAGTACTCGGCGGGGACTTCGGTGTACGCGATGTTGCCGACTTCGAACTGAAGCCACATCGGCTGGTCTTCAACATACATCGTGAACTCGATGCGGTCGAGGAACGGCACACGCTGCCCGGCCGCACGCTGCATCCGATGGCGACGATCCTCGCGCGACCACTGATCGACGTCGGGATATAGCACCTCGTGATAGTTCGGATTGCGATTGCCCGTCAGGCTCTGCTTGGGAACCCAGCGATCATACACGAACGGCCCTGTACCGACAGGGTTGCGCGAAAAGTCGATGCCATAGTGCTCGACCGCCTCGCGCGGGACGATCGAAGTCTGGAACATGGCGAGTTTGTAGAGGAACGAATAGACCGGCTTGTTCAATCGAACCTTGAACTCCGCGTCGCTGATCTTGATGAAGCCGCTGACGGGGGCGTCATAGTTGAATGTGCCCGCGTCGTTCTGCTCATGCTTGAACTGGTCAAAGCCTTCGATCATGCCCTCGAAGAGCCACCAATTCTTGAGTTCGTACTTGGCATCGGCGAGTCGTTTGAGCGAATAGAACACGTCATCGGTGCGAACTTCGCGGCCTTTTCCGCCGGGGAAGCACGGGTTGTCGTGGAATCGCACGCCGGGCTTGAGTTTGAAATGCCACGTCAGGCCGTTGTCGTCGGTCGTCGGCATCTCGGAGACGAGGCGCGGAACGAGCGTGCGCGGCTGAGCATAGTTGCCCTCCAGAAGCGTCTCATAAAACTGGGCGCACGCCATGTTGTCGTAGGTTGTCGAACCAACGGCCGGGTCAAGGCTCTTGGGACCATCGGTCCGCATCGGGAGTTGGAGGACCTTGCGGCCGCTGGTGGGCTGCTCAGTGAGGACTTCGACAGGACGCGCGGCCGCGCCCACCGCCCCCACCACTCCCACGCACGCGACGACCAGCATTCGCAGCCCTGTTCGACCCATGTTCGCACTCACCATGACATCCTCCCGTTGGAGTGAATCAGTTCGACGATGCGCATCCCCGCCGCCCCGCGTGTACACCGGCGCGCAACTTCCCGAATCGTATCGGATTGCCCCTCTCGCCGCAATCCCCACGGACGGAACCGGGTTTGTCACCAGTCCAGGTCCATGCGCTCGCCAATTCTGTGTCATACAGCCGATGGGGATGTCACGTTGCTCGTTTTGCCTCACATCCTCGCCAGCGCCCGATTCGGCCCGCTCGACTGGCTGGTGATCGTGGGCTATTTCGCGCTGCTCGCGGGGGTGGGCATCGTCGTGTCGCGGCGAACGAAGAGCTCGGACGATTTCTTTCTCGGCGGGCGGCGGATGCCCATGTGGGCCGTGGCGTTTTCGCTGCTGGCGTCGGCGACCTCGGCCGCGACGTTCATCGGCGGGCCGGAAGAGGCGTATGTCGGGAATCTGACGTATGTCTCGACGAACATCGGCACGGCCCTGGCCGTGGTGCTCGTCGCGGTCATCTTCATCCCCGCGTTCTATCGACACAAGGTCACGACGGTGTATGACCTGCTTCGGGATCGCTTCGGGCCTGGGGCGCGTTCGGCGGCGAGCCTCACGTTCATGATCGGGCGCGTCGTCGCCAGCGGCTCGCGAATCTTCGTCGCGGCCCTCCCCGCCTCCATGATCCTCTTCGGCGACACGCAGGCATGGCAGATGGTCCTGGCCATCGCGGTCATCACGGCCGCGGGCATCCTCACCGCCTGCTTTGGCGGCATTCGCAGCGTGATCTGGACGGATGTGATCCAGGTTCTGGTGTATGTCGGCGCGGCGGTCGCGGCCATCGCGGTGCTGCTGACGATCATCCCGCTGAGCCTGCCGGAGATCATCTCGACCCTGCGCAACACGCCCGTGGGCGACAGCGCGGCCGCCACCAACAAACTCACCGTGCTGCGCACCGGGATCGACCCGGCCAAGCCCGGTCTCGGACTCAACTTCGCCGAGAGTTACACGCTGCTCACGGCGATCTTTGGTTTCTCACTGCTGAACCTCGCGGCCTATGGCACGGATCATGACCTGACGCAGCGCATGTTGACGTGCAAGAGCGCGATCCGCGGGTCTGGCTCCGCGCTGCTGGCGCTGCTGTTCAACCTTCCGATTCTGTTTCTGTTCATGTCGATCGGGCCGCTGCTGTTCATCCTGTATCAACGCCCGGAGTTGATGGGCGATCGCTGGCCGGGCGCGCCGCCGACCGATTCGTCCAAGGTCTTTCTGCACTTCATTCTGACCGAGATGCCGGCGGGGCTTAAGGGGCTGATGATGGCGGGGCTGTTTGCCGTCGGCGTTGGTTCGCTGAATTCTGCGATCGGGGCGATGGCGGCGACGGCGGTGAGTGATTTTTACCGGCCGCTGCGCCCCGGGCGTGAGGATGCGCACTATGCGCGAATGGCCCGGTTCGCGGTCATCGCCTGGGGGTGCATCCTCGGCCTCTTCGCGTGCTGGTGCATCGCGTGGTATGCGTCGGGAGATGCGGCCACGCTGATCCAGTTCGTGCTTGGCGCGATGACATTCGCGTATGCGGGTCTGCTTGGCGTGTTCCTCACCGCGCTGCTGACGAAGCGCGGCACGACGCGATCGTGCATCCTTGCGATCATCGTCGGCTTCGTGCTCGTGCTGCTCATGCAGCCAACGGTATGGGGCAGGTGGACCGGCCTGTCATCGCTGACGCGCGCCACGCCGAACAACCCGAACGATTGGCGGCTGGGTGAACTACGGCTCGCGTTCCCGTGGCGATTGACGCTGGCCGTGACGGTGTGTTTCATCATTGCCGCGTGGCCGCGCGGCGCGCGACACCGGCCCATGGCTCACGACGAAACCGGACGCGCGTAGTTGTTCGCGTCAACGACGATGCGTCCTTGTCGCACGGCCAGGTCCACGCCCGCGCGACCGAGGGCCTCAAGGGGGGGGGTGATGCGCTTAAAGCCCATGCGTCGCAGCGCGGCCGCACCGAGATCATCCATCGCCGCGCCGAACTCGTGGCGCACGATGTACACGGCCGACTCGGCGACTTCGCCGGGCCAGATCAGGTCCGGCGATGTCACCGCGTCGAACGCGTCGCGCCAGCGAACGCGAGGATGGGTCATGTCGGCGGGCATCAGGAACGGGCCATCGCGGCGCACCGCGCCGGACAAGGCCACGGCCGTGATCGCCGTCTCCACATGCGCTGGCGCCTGCCCGACCGCCCTCGATTGATAGGCATCGCAGACCAGTCGCCGGACTTCATCGACGTGAATCGGGCCTTCGACGGCGGCGACTCGCTGAATCAACTCGCCAAGTTCCTCGACACCCGCGCGGAGCAGGGCGTTGCGATCGCCGATGGGTTCGACGCGGAAGCGTTCATAGGGGACCACGCCCGGCGGCAGCGAATCCTCGCTGGGCGAGGGGGGGGCCTCGGCCCGGTGTGGGGCTTCCGCGGCGGGCGTCGGGGGCGGCGCCGCATCGCGCGGCGGCTCGTCGCTGCGCATCGCTTCATCGATGCCGCGCAGCAGACGATCCAGCGCCCGCGCGGGATCGGCGAGCCACTCGATGGCCCAGGTGCGCACGATTCGCCAGCCGAGGTTGCCCAGGACGAGGTCTCGCAGGCGATCGCGATCGCGCGCGGTGGGACACGAGGCATAGACGGGGCCGTCGGTTTCGATCCCGATCTCGCAACGCCGACCATCTTCCGACAGGATCGCGATGTCGATGGTGAAGCCTTCGCAGCCAACGTTGGCGGCCGTGCGGAACCCGCGATCGCGCAGCGCTGCGGCGATGTGCGCGGCGAGTGATGCGGCGCGCATCGCGTGGCCGGGGGGGGGCGGCGCTTCACCGATGTCCGTGCCGGCCGATGAGGTCTGCCGTGCTGCGTAGTCCAGATATCCTCGCAGGGCGCGAACGCCGCGCGGGGTGTTGGCGTCGACGCGGATCTGCTCCGGGCGAAGCGATGTGTACACGCTGCATGTACGCCGCGCGCGGGTGATGAGCACGTTGAGCCGTCGCCAGCCGCCGTCGAGATTCAGCGGGCCGAAGTTGTTGATGATGCGTCCGGTTTCATCGGGTCCATAACCGACGGAGAGGATCATCGCATCGCGTTCATCGCCCTGAACGGTTTCGAGGTTCTTCACGAAGAACGGCTCTTCGCGGGCGGGGTCAAAGAAGGCCTCAACACGGGCATCCTGCTGCGACACGCGCAGGCGCTCGATCGCATCCTCAATCGCCCGCTGCTGCGCCACGCTGAACGCCCCGACACCCAGCGAGATGTCAGGATGCGCCCGCGCGTGTTCGATCACGGCCTCGGCGACGCGCTGGGCCTCGATCGGATTGTCCTGCCCGCGCGCCCGGCGATAGACACCATCCTCGACATGGATCAAACGGACGCCGTAGTCGTTCGAATGGCGATGAGGACTGGGGAACACGTGCAGCGCGCCGTCATAGAACTGTCCATTGGAAAACTCGATCAGCGTTTCATGCCGCGAGCGATAGTGCCAGCGCAGCGTCGTTCGCGCGGCCAGGTGCGCCTGACCGACGCCCAGAACGCTTTCGAGTTCGACGGCGGGCATGGCGAGTTCGGCCGCATCCGGCTCGCGATCTTCACCCAGCAGTGAGGCGAAGAAGTTCGTCGGCGGAAGTTGCTTCTCATCGCCCACGAGGACGATCTGCTTGCCGCGCGCCAGGGCGCCGATGGCGTCGGCAGGTTCGATCTGACTCGCTTCATCAAAGACCACCACGTCAAAGTTCAGCCGCCCCGGTTCAAGATACTGCGCCACGCTCAGCGGGCTCATCATGAAACACGGCTTGAGCCGCAAGATCGCCTCCGCGCAGGGCGAAGCGAGCAGCCCGCGAATCGGCTTGATGTTGCGGCGACGCCGGACTTCGGCTTCGAGGATGCCAAGGCCCGTGCCGGCCGTGGTCGCTTGGCCGAGGCGCGGGCGTTCCACGGCAATCTTGTGCGCGAGTCGCGCCCGCGTGGCCGTGAGCCATGCGGCGTCGAGCCTGCGGAAGGCATCGATGGTGTGTTCATGGTTCGCCGCGCGAAACAACCGCAGCGACTCGGACTCTCGGACATGATGATCCAGCCACACGCGATGGAACTGTCGGAGGAAGGCATCGACCCACGTCGCGGGGCCGTGCTCGCGCCCGCCGGCGTTGGTCCAGTCGAGAAACGGGCGCAGGCCCAGCGCGGCGGCCGCGTCGGTGGCGCGCTGAAGTTCCACCCAGTCATCGAGCGCGCTCTCGCCCGCTTTGGCGCATTCGCTGAGTCGCGCATCGAGATCGGTCCACATCGTGCGCTCAAGCGGCTGGCCGAGGAACGCAAGTTCAAGCCGCAGCGGCGCGGCGAGGGCCTTGAACTCATGTCGCAGTTTTTCCACGGCCCAGCGAATCGCGTCGATCGACGGCTGCGCATGCGGCCGCGCGGGCGCACGAACGCACGCCTGCTCCAACGCATCATCGTCGATGATTCCCATCGCGACAGGTTGGCGAATCACCACGAGCACGCCCGCGCGCCGCTCAAGTTCGCCCCACGGGCTGTGGTCACCCTTCCAAAGCGAGCCGAAGAGCGCTTCGCCGCGCACCTGTTGGCCGCGAATCTCGTGCGCAAGCCCGCGCGCCTCGACCAGCAAGGCGAGGTCGTCAGCGATGCGCTGGGGCCGCGGCCGTACGCCGGGTTGCAGATGCTGGCGAACCGCGCGGCGGATGCTCCACCATGTCGGCGAGAACACGCGCCATCGTCGATGCGCCAGGCGCTTCCACGCCTGCTCGACATCGGTCCAGTTGTACGCCTCGGCCGCGGTCAGCCAGCGATCCTCGATCAACTCGCGGATCTGCTCGAGTCTTCGCCCGCGCGTGAGCAGGGCCTGCACATCCGGCGGCGTCGTGTTCCACGCCGCGTTACGCAGCGACCGTGCATCATCCTTGGGAAACGACACGATCGCGTCCGCGGCCTTGGCCACGGCCAGCGCATGGTCAATCGTTTGCGGATTGCCAAGACCCATGGTGGTCGCGAGGCGATTGGCCGTGGCCACGACGCCTTGCAGCGCCGTGCGCGTGGCGGCCAGCGCGGGGCTTACGCCCTGTCGCACGGTGAGCGGCAACTCGCGCAGGCCCACGCCGCGCCAGGCGTGCGACTTCGGTTCTCCCGCGCGCGTGGCTGCGTTCGCCAGCACACGCACGGCGTCGGTCGCGCGGTCCAACTGGTCTCGCGTCCATTGCAGCATTTCCGGCATCGCAAACGGGGCCTCGGGCGCCGACTGAAGATGCACGCATCGCGCGATCGCGTCGTGTGGGGTCAGATTCAACGGCCGCACAGGACAATGCAAAGCCCGGACATAGTGATTCAGCGATGCGCGAAGGCGCGCCAGTTCTTCAGGACTCAGGTCGCCGGCGTCGCCCCCCCCTTTCACGCCGTGGCCCGCCAGCGCGCGCGACAAATCTTCCACGAAAGCCCGCTTGCTTGCCTTGCGGCTGTGCAGTTCCGCCACGAACGCCCCTAGGCCGACCTGTTCCAGGCGTCGCTTGACGACCTCCAGCGCCGCGGCCTTTTCCGCGACGAACAGCACCGTCTTGCCCGCGGCCAGGCACTCCGCGATGATGTTGGTGATGGTCTGCGACTTGCCCGTGCCCGGCGGACCTTCGATCACGAGGCTCACGCCGCGTTTGGCCGCGAGAATCGCGATCTCCTGACTCGAATCCGCGTCGAGCACCTGAAACGTCTCGCTCGGCGGAATGCGATCGTCCAGTTCCGTGGGGCCGGAGATGCCCAGTTCCCGGCGTGGCCACGGCGAGGCCAAGCCGCACAGCGACACCACCAGCGGATGTTCCTCCAGGCGTGATGTTGCGGGCCAGCGCGCGGGATCCAGATCAGAGTACATCAGCAATTTGGCAAACGACAGCGTCGCGACGTGCATGTCTGTTTGCAGCGTCCACGCCTGGCCAGGGACCATGATCCGGCCCATCGCCTCAAAGAGCGCGGCCACGGGACGCTCGCGCGACGGGTCGAACTCGGGCAGTTCGACGTTGAACGCGACGCGGCACATCTCGCGCAGCACGGGATTGACCACCGGCTCATCGTCGATGGCGCGAAGCACATATCGATGCCGCACGCTGCGCCGCTGAAGTTCGACGGGGATGAGCAGCAGTGGCGCCAGCGATCGTGCGCCCGTGCGATCCGCCCATTCCAGCAGACCGATCGTCAGGTACAGGATGTTGCACCCCTGCTCCTGGATCGCGCTCTCGGCCTGACGGCTGAGGTTGAGAAGCAGTGTCTGAAGGCGCGGGCCGGTGTGCGGAGTCTGAAGATTCAGGTCGGTGCGGGCGGCCTCATCGGGCTTGTCGGGTTCGCCCGTTGGCGTCGCGTCCGCGATGTCGGCGGGAAGATCAAACTCGGCCCCCCCCTCGCGCGAGGCGGATGCCTCATCGGACGCGAGCGCGGCTGTGGGCGGCTCATCGTTCGGCAGGAAACGCATGCCCTTCTGCTGCACGCAGAGAATGTCGTGAATCGCCTCCGGGTCTTCGCGTACGATGCGCACGACGCCCGCGGCCGTGGGCTTGAAGTTGAGCAGTCGATTGCGCCGGCTCAGGTCGAGCAGTCGTCGTCGCGCATCATCGAGTCGGTCGCGGATCATACGGGGTGATTGTTGGGCGCTTGGGACATCGCCGCCCGGTTACAGCGCCTGTTTGCTGATAGCACGATTATGAAGTGCGCCGCGTTGTGTGACGCACTCCCTCAATCCAACTTCCCAAACCGCCCCGCCCGCACATCGTCGATCGCGACCTGAATCTCCTCGGGCGAACTCAGCACAAACGGGCCGTAGGCCACGACGGGTTCGTCGATGCCTTCGCCGCCGAGCACGAGAACGTGCGAATCTTCCGCGGCCTGGAGCGCGATCGCCCCCCCCTCGCGCGACACCACGGCCAGTTGCCCGCGATCGGTCGAGTGCGTCCCGCCGACCCACACCGACCCGTGCCGCACGAACACGGCCGCATTCCAGCCCTCGGGCATGGGCAGCCGTGCCTCCGCCCCCTTGTTGAGCGCGACATCCCACAGGGCGATGGGCGTAAAGGTCTTCGCCGCGCCGCGAGCGCCGCCAAATTCGCCCGCGATCACGCGCACTCGCCCCGCGCCGCCTGCAAGGTCCACGACGGGAATCGCATCGCGCGTGAGCGTTTGATATCCCGGCGGCGACGTCTTGTCCTTCTTCGGCAGGTTGACCCACAACTGCGCGACTTCAAACGCCCCCCCCTTGCGCGTGAACTCCGCCGAGTGCTTCTCTTCATGCAAGACGCCGGCCCCGGCCGTCATCCACTGCACATCACCGGGGCCGATCTTCCCGCGATTGCCGGCCGAGTCGCGATGTTCGAGTTCGCCCGCGAACACGAGCGTGACGGTTTCAAAGCCGCGATGGGGGTGCGAATCGACGCCGCGCGGCTTCTTCGCCGGCGCGAACTCGTGCGGCCCGCCATAGTCCATCAAGACAAACGGGCTGAGCCTGCGCCCCACGCGCTGCGGCGAAATCACCGACGCCACCGGGAATCCATCGCCAACCCAGTGCATCTCCGGCGCTGACAACACCGTCTCGACAGCCTTCACGTCCGCCATGATTCCGCTCCTTTGGGCCTGCAGGCCCGACACAGGGCCGTTTCGCCCTTGTCAGGTTAGCCCGCGCGACGTTCCTCCGCCGCAATCAGCGGTTCGGGCCATGGCCGCGGACCATGTCGGACGCCGAAAGCGCGTGCAACCGAAGGGGGATTATGCCGATATAATGCCCCGGTCAACCATGATCGTCATGCGTTTCAACTTGATGTCCCGATCGCCCTCGGCGCGACTCGCGCTGATGGTGATGGTCATCGTCGGGTTGATCGTCGCGCCGGTATCGGTGAGCGCTGAGTGCTGCGATGATCCGAGCGAGCCGCCGGCGCGTGTGGACCCATGCTGCGATGCGCCGGCCCCCGCGGCCCCGCCGTCGGACTGCGAACCGTGCGATGATGACGGTCCTTGCGACTGCGGTTGTCCGCGATGCGGGTGCGTGGTGGTCAAGGCCCCGCTGTCGCGCACGCTTGCGTCGAATCTTCCCCCCCCCTTGCCGGCCAGCGTGGTCATCGTCGCCGCGCCACGGGGCCATAGCCACGAATCACATCTCGATCTCCTGCGTCCGCCGAGAGTCTGACGTGATCGTCGCGCATGTTCCGCGCGCATCGTCCGTCAACCAGACTCACGCGACAAGGAGATGATCTCATGCCATCCGCTCGCCCCGGCCGTGCGCCCGCGACGCCCAAAGACCATGCACGACACGCGCGCCTGCCCATCATCGCCGCGATCGCCATCGCCGCCGTCACGCTGGGTTTGCTGGCGTTCTCAGCGCGGTCCGCGCTGTGGCCGACGATTCCGGTGCGTGTTCGCCCGGTACTCGTCGAGTTTGCGCAGCCATCAACGACCGGTCCCACTCGCCCGACCATCACCGTACAGGGACCGGGATGGGTCGAGCCTGAACCCTTCGCGATGGCCGCCACGGCCCTGGCCGACGGCGTCGTAGCGGAGATGTTTGTCCTCGAAGGCGACCTCGTTCAGCAGGGCCAGCCGATCGCACGGCTGATTGATGATGATGCGCGGCTGGCGCTCGCCGCCGCGAGCGCGGATGTTGATGCCGCGCAGGCCGCGATGTCACTCGCGACGGCGCAGCATACGGCCGCGCAGGCCGACTGGGACAATCCGGTTGAGCGTTCGCGTGCGGTGGCGATGGCGCACGCGCGCCTCGATGAGTCTGAAGCGGAGTTGTCGCGTCTGCCGCACGTGATCGCCGCCGAACAAGCCGTGCTCGACCGACTGGAAGAAGAGCACAAGCGCGCGGTGGATGCACGGCGGACCAACGCGGTGACGGAGTTTGAACTTGTCATCGTTGAACATCGTGTGACGGAGCAGGCCGCGACGCTCGATGCCGTGCGGCGGCAGGCGGACGTTCTGACGGCGCAGCGCGATCAGGCTCGCGCGGACCTTGAGGCCGTGCAAAGGCACGCGAACCTTCGCATCGCGGAGCGTCAGGCGCTGGAGGTTGCGTCGGCCCGCGTGGCTCAGGCACGGGCGTCCCTCGCCCAGGCGCAGGCGAAGCGCGATGAGGCCGAACTGCGGCTGTCACGAATGACCATCGCCGCGCCGATCACCGGCCACATCATGCGTCGGCTCAAAGCGCCCGGCGACAAGGTCATGCTCGGCATGGATGATCCGCGATCGGCCCAGGTCGCGATCCTCTATGACACCCAGCGCATCCAGGTCCGCGTGGATGTCCCACTGGCCGACGCAGCGCACATCTTCATCGGTCAGACATGCGACATCATCGTCGAGATCCTGCCTGATCAGACTTTCAAAGGCGAAGTTATCCGCATCGTTCATGAGGCCGACTTGCAGAAGAACACGCTGCAGGCGAAGGTGCGCATTATGAACCCTTCGCCCCTCCTGCGGCCGGAGATGCTGGCGCGGGTCAAGTTTCTTCCTGGAGATGGCGGCGGATCGGCCACCGCGCGCGAGGAATCTCCACACGCGCTCGTGCCCACGGAGTTTCTTGATGATGCGACACCGACGACGTCGCGCGTGTGGGCCGTGCGCGAGCGTGTGGGATCGCGCGGGCGTCTGCATCCGGTGGTCGTGACCGTGGTTGACGGAACGCCGACGCATTCCCGCATCGCCGGCGAACTTCGCCCGACAGATCTGATCGCCGAGCCTGCGCCACATTTCAAGGCCAACGCGCGTGTTCGCATCGTCGCGGCCGTGCAGGGAGCCGCGCCATGACGTTGATCGAGTGTCGCGGCCTGACGCGCGAGTATCACAAGGGCGATGTCCTCATCCGTCCGCTCGATGCGCTGGACCTTGATGTCCCGGCGGGGGACTTTCTCGCGCTGATGGGTCCGAGCGGCAGCGGCAAGACGACGCTGCTGAATCTGATCGCGGGGATCGACACGCCCACGCGAGGGACGCTGACGATCGGCGGCGTGAACATCGCGGGCCTGTCGCGAAGTCGTCTGGCCGCGTGGCGCTCGCGACACATCGGATTTGTCTTTCAACTCTACAACCTGATTCCGGTATTGACGGCGTTTGAGAACGTGGAACTGCCGCTGCTGCTGCACAAACTGCCGCGCGGCGAGCGCCATCGCCGCGTGGTCGAAGCCCTCGACCGCGTGGGGCTTGGCGATCGGCACGACCATTATCCACGGCAACTCTCCGGCGGGCAGGAGCAGCGCGTCGCCATCGCCCGCGCCATCGTCACCGATCCGCCGATCCTCGTCGCCGATGAACCAACGGGCGACCTCGATCGTGCTTCGGCCGCGGCCGTCATGGATCTGCTCATGGGCCTCAACCGCGAGATGCACAAGACGATCCTCCTCGTGACGCATGATCCGTATGTGGCCGAGCACGCCAAGCGCACGCTTCACCTGGACAAGGGCCGCCTGGTCGAACAGGCCGACATCGCACCTGACGCGGCAGCCGGCGCGGAGGCTCTGGCATGATCGCCGTACGATTTCTCCCCATCATCCTCAAGCACATCACGCGACACCGCGTGCGCACCGGACTCACAGCCGCGGGCATTGCGGTCGCGATGTTCCTGTTCACGGCCGTGCAGGCGATGCATCATGGCGTGACGTTGGCGACGCGATCAACGGCGGAGGATTCGACGCTGGTGGTGTATCGCAAGGATCGGTTCTGTCCGGCGACGAGCCAGATGCCGCAGGATTATGAATCGCGCATCGCGCGGATCAACGGGGTTTCGTCGGTCATTCCCATCGCCATCGTCGTGACCAACTGCCGCACGAGCCTTGATGTCGTCACATTTCGCGGCGTGCCGAAGGAGCAGTTCCTCGCGCAGCGGCGCGACTCGCTCCGCGTCACGGCCGGGTCGCTCGATGACTGGCTGCGCCGAACCGATGCGGCCATCGTCGGCCAGACGCTCGCCGATCGACGCGGACTTCGCCCCGGCATGACCTTTGACGCGGCGGGCATCACGGCGGTCGTCGCGGCCGTCATCCGATCCGATGATCCGCAGGATCACAACGTGGCGTACACAGCGCTGGAGTTCATCCAGTTGGCCGGTCGGAACCAACTGGGCATCGTCACGCAGTTCAACGTGCGTGTGGCCGATCCATCGCTGCTCGATGATGTCGCCCAGCGCATCGACGATGAGTTCAGGCACGCGCAGGCCCCCACCGCGACGTTCACGGAGAAGGCGTTTACGGCGCGCGTGGCGCAGGATGTCGTGGAACTTGTGCGATTCGCGTGGTGGCTGGGGATTGGATGCCTCGCGGCCGTGCTCGCCCTCGTTGCCAACGCGATCATCCTCAGCGTGCAATCGCGTTTGTCCGAGCACGCGATTCTTCAGACGCTGGGCTACACATCGCGGCACATCGCGGCGATGATCGTGACGGAGGGGGCGATCATCGCGGTCATTGGCGGCCTCGCGGGCGCGTCGGCCGCGGTGATCCTCGCGCGAAGCGCCAGCCTCGCGCTGTCGGTCGAAGGACAGTCGATTCCGATCACGGCCGGGCCGCAACTGCTCATCACCGGACTCGTCGTGTGCGCTGTCATCGGCACACTCGCGGGACTGGTCCCCGCGCTTCAGGCCTCACGAAAGGACATCGCCGCATGTTTCCGAACGGTTTGACAATGAGCGCGACCAGAGGAAGCCCAACCGTGAGGGGGGGCTTGGCTTCCATAGGAAGCCCGACCGTGAGGGAGGGCTTGGCTTCCGTTGTGAGTGAGGCTCCCGCAAAGACCCGCCACGGAGTGGCGGGCCACCCAGGAAGCCCGACCGTGAGGGAGGGCTTGGAAGCGGGGCAGGATTTGCTCCGTCCTTTGGTCACCTGCGTCACCTATCGCGCAGCGCGTGACGCAGTTGAGCCAAGGCGCTCGAGGGCGTCATCCCGCTCCCAAGCCCTCCCTTACGGTCGGGCTTCCTACCTGAGGCAGAGCCCTCCTTTACGGTCGGGCTTGCTATCCGGGGCAGAGCCCTCCCTTACGGTCGGGCTTCCTAACTGAGGCACCATGACTCCCCTTCCCTTCGAATACGCTTTTCGCAATCTCGCGCGTTCGCGAGTGCGACTGATCACGTCGCTGGTCGGCGCGACGCTGGTGGTGTTGCTCGCGCTCGCGGCCGGGGGGTTCATTCGCGGGATGAACCAGACGTTGACCACCGAAGCGCCGCTGCACGAGAATGTGATCATCCTCGGCGCGGGGAGCGAAGAGGCCATCGAACGATCGCAGATTGATGCGGGCGTCGAGGGCGCCATCGCCGCGGGCGTGCGCGGGCTTCGCGCGGAGGCGGGGCAACTCTTCGTCAGCCCTGAGATTCACATGGCCCTGCCGGTCTTTCGTTCGAGCGATGATTTGCGCGAACTTCAGGCCGTGATGCGCGGCGTGCGCCCGGTGGCGCTGCTTGTGCATCCGCAGGTTGAGATCATCGAAGGCCGATTTCCATTGGCGGGACATGATGAACTGATGGTCGGCGCGCTGGCCGCGACGCGACTCGGCGTCGATGATCGCGATCTGGCCATCGGACGATCGCTGCGATTCGATCATCGCGACTGGACGATCGTCGGGCGTTTCACCGCCCCGCGCACGGTGATGAACGCTGAAATCTGGATCCCGCTGATCGACCTGCAGATCGCCACCAAGCGCGAAGCCTCGCTGTCGTGCGTCATCGCTTCGCTCGACACGGCCACGTTTTCCGATCTCGATGTTCTCGCGAAGAGTCGCCTGGATCTCGAAATCGTCGCGATGCGCGAAGCGGAGTACTACAGGTCGCTGGCCGAGTTCTATCGGCCGATCCGCATCATGATCGTGCTCACCGCATCGCTGATCGCGCTGGGCGGACTCCTCGGCGGGTTGACGACGATGTACGCCGCGTTCGCCGCGCGCGTCCGCGAAGTCGGCACGCTTCAGGCCATCGGGTTCACACGCCCGGCCGTGGTGCTCAGCTTGGTGCAGGAATCCGTCTTCACGGCGGCGTGCGGGGCCATCATGGCGCTGGTGGCGGGCCTTGTGCTGATTGACGGCGTGTCGATTCGCATTTCGATGGGGGCGTTCACGCTCGCGCTGGATCCGCCGGTGATCCTGGCGGGCCTGCTCGCGGGACTCGCGGTGGGATTGATCGGGGCGATTCCGCCGGCCATTCGATGTTTGAAACTCCCGATTCCGGAGGCCCTTCGGGCCGTGTAATCCAACTCACCACGACGCATGTGCGTCAAAGATAAGGAACCCTGCCATGTCCATCGCTCGTGTCATCATGACTCTCGCCATTGCATCGCTCATCGTCGGTTGCGGGCGCAGCGGAACGACGACGATCACCACAACCGCGCCGGATTGGATCGTGGCCGAAGCGCCCACGGGCGATGTCAGCGTGTCACAGGCCAAGGCGCAGGCGGCCGAGGGCGAAGCGATCGTCATCAAGGGCCGCATCGGCGGGCGTCGCGACCCGATCAGCGCAGACGCCGCGACGTTCATCCTCGTGGATGTCGCGATTCCCTCGTGCGATCAGATTCCCGGCGACAAGTGTCCCACGCCGTGGGACTATTGCTGCGAGCCATCAGAGTCGATGGCCGCGGGCACGGCCACGGTGCAGATCGTCGATGAGACCGGACACGTTCGACACGTTGATCTCAAGACGCTCGGGCTTAAGCCGCTGGACACGGTGATCGTGACGGGCACGGTGGCGGCGCGACCGAATCCGCAGACGCTGGTCATCAAGGGCCACACGCTGCATCGCGCGACGCCGTGAACGGTAGGGCGAGCGTGGAGATTGAGAAAGTGGGCGCGGGAGGATTCGAACCTCCGTAGGCGTTAAGCCAGCAGATTTACAGTCTGCCCCCGTTGGCCACTTGGGTACGCGCCCTGCCTCGGCCGGAGCGGCTCCGGCACGGCCCCAAGGGTAGCGCGCTTTGGCAAAGCGAGCAAGACGCGAGCGGAGCGAACCGAGTCACGGCCAGGCTCTCGTGGGCTTTGCCGGAAGGGTCCGGTTCGACCGGACGATCACGCCCTGGCGCCCCCCTTCCGGCGTGAAAGACCGAGCAGCGGCGCTGCATGCCGCATAGAATGCTTCCGATCATGGTCATTCATGGTGTTCACTTTCCCGAGGACTCGATCGCGGAGTTCTGCCGCAGGCATGGCGTCAGCAGGCTCTCCGTGTTCGGCAGCATCCTGAGTGATGACTTCCGGTCGGACAGCGACGTGGATGTGTTGGTAGAGTTCCAACCGGGCCGGACGCCGGGCGTGTTCGGATTCGGTGCCATGATCCTCGAACTGAGCGAGATGATCGGGCGCACCGTGGACCTCCGCACGCCCTTCGACCTCTCCCGACACTTCCGCCCCTTTATTCTGCGCGAGGCGCGGCTGCTCCATGCCGCGTGACCGCCGGCGAAGCGCGATCGACGATCGCGTGCGCATCGAGCACATGCTCGAAGCGGCGCGCGACGTGCGCCAATACATCGCCGGGCGATCCCGTCCGGACCTGGAGTTAGACTCGATGCTCCTGCGGGCGTTAACCAACGCGGTGCAGGAGATCGGCGAAGCGGCGGCGAACCTGTCCGATGAGGGCCGATCTCGCGTGCCGGGAGTGCCGTGGGGTCAAATCGTCGCGATGCGGCATGTGCTTGTGCATGTATATTGGGGAGTGGATCACGACCGCCTCTGGGTCACCGCGACGGAAGATGTCCCGGTCCTGATCGCGGCGCTGGAAACCGCGTGCGTCGCGTGGCCGATGCCCGAGCCGCCCCCCAAGGATGACGATGCGCCGCGGACGCACTGATCGCAAAGAAGGTGCTGTGGGTGCTGCCGTGGGTGGTGGGGCAGGTGGAAAGGAATCGGCCGTTGCAGCCCGTGCGACATGTTCGTGCCGTGGTCACTCCTGTTTCGTCGGGTGCTTCGAGAGTTCCTCCATCAGTTTCTTCCTGATCACCGCGTATTCACTTTCCTTGAGGACGCCGTCGCCGCGGAGTCGTTCGATCAACCACAGCCGCTCTTCGAGGCTCATTGAGGCCGGACACGCCGGGGCCGCGGTATGGCAGGTGACATCGAAGAAAGCGGCTGAACCGTGCGATCGAAGTCTGAAGCGGACTTCGATGGCACGAACCCGGGTGGCACGACACTCGATGGCACGAACTTCACGCCAACTCGCGCGGCAACTTCGCGTGCAGCGACTTGAGATCCCCCGCGCGGTCCGCGGGCATCACCAGCGTCGCGTCGGGCGTATGCACGATGATGAGATTCCGAGTGCCGAGCACGGCCACGGTGTGGCCCGCGTGCGCGTTGACGATGAGCGTCTCGCTCGCATCCTCCATGACCACATGCCCCCCCCCGTGCGAGAGGTCGGCCGTGCGATTGCCCGAGGCATCCTTCGCCAGCGTCTCGCCGAAACTCGGCCAACTGCCGACATCGAGCCATGAGAGTTTCATGCGCACGGTACAGACGTTGACTTCACGGCCCCCGATCGTGGGCTTGCTTCGCCGTGGATCGGTCGCGGGTTCCATGACGGCATAGTCCACGCTGGTTTTGGGCAGGCGCGGATAGACCTCATCGAGCACGCGCTGTTGATCGCTCGTGCCCCATGCGGCCTGCACGCGCCGCAGGCCCGCGTATGACTGCGGCGCGAACGCCTCCAGGCACGCCATCACCGTTGACGCCTTCCACACGAACATCCCGCTGTTCCACCCGTGTCGGCCGCTGCGCAAGAACTCCTCCGCGCGTTCCTTCGGCGGCTTCTCTTCGAACTTCGCGACGCGATAGGCAAGTCCGGCCGCGCTTGCGGGTTGATTGATCGCCTCGCCGCGCTCGACCCATCCGAACCCGGTGGCCGCAAAGGTCGGCTCAATCGCGAACGTCACCAGGCGCGATGCATCCGCTTCGACAAGTTCAAACCCCACGTTCATCAGGCGCTGAAACTCATCGACAGGCTCGATCAAGTGATCGCCCGTGACAATCGCGAAGACGGCCTGCGGATCGAGTTTTTCGAGAACGGCAGCCGTGAACCCCACCGCGTTGACCGTATCGCGTCCGACCGGCTCGCCGAGAATCTGCGCATCGGTGAATCGCGGGAGCGCCTCGCGGATCGGGCGACGAAAGGCTTCGCCGGTGCAGATGAACTGGCGATCATCGGGCACGAGGCCGTGTAGCCGTTCGGCGGCGAGATCGAGCAGGGATCGCGGGGGCGAGTTGGGTTCGCCGCCCCGCCGGATCATGGGCAGCAGTTGCTTGGGCGTTCCCGCGCGACTGAGCGGCCACAGCCGCGTCCCGGACCCACCGGCCATGATGACGGCGTAACGCATGGGGCGACTATATCGGCCGTGGGCGTTGGCGCGATCTGGCTTCATGCCCCGCATCTTGAATCGGCGTACTGTCCTGCAAGAAATGACACAGCCACACAGCAATCCCGGCGGCCCCGCCCTCGAGCCTGCCCGTTCTGCGGAAACCCCGGCTCAGTCCAAACCCGCGCGATGTCCAGTGCCGAAGTGGTTACGGCGCTTCGGCTTCGCGGGGTTCATGTTTTTCTTCATCAAGGGGCTGGTGTGGCTCGGGCTGGCCGGTGCCGCGGCCGTGGGGCTAGTCAGCCTCAAGTGAGCCGCGACGCGGTGCGACTTTCCGTCACGCTCCGGCGAGCGCGGCGGCGATGATCTGCTCGGTGGAATCAAGCGTCGGCTCGCGCGACAGCGCGAGGCGAACGCGACCCTCGGCTTCGACGCGGGCATCACCAAGAGCGATGAGCGCCGCGACAGCCTGCTCCACGGCTCCCCCCCCGATCACCGCCCCCCCCCCACGCGCGGACAGTTCCACGGTCGCGCCGGTCATCCCCGCGCACTTCGACGCCAGTTCCGCAATGATCGTTTCCGCGAGTTTCTTACCGATCTCGGGGAGGCTGGTCAGACCCGCGACGTCGCGGGTGGCGATCCATCGAACGATGTCTTCGCATTCGCAGGCCATCGCACGAAGCGCCTTGCGATTGCCGATGCCCTTGACCGTCGTGAGCAACTCGAACAGCCGTTTCTCGCTCGGCGCGGCGAAGCCCACGATTCGGGGGATGAACGATGATCCCTGGCCGTGGCTCTCAAGATACTCAATCGTGATGAACTCGATCTCCTTTCCGACTGCGTTCTGCAGCACGGCCGCACGATGGGCACACGTCAAGACCTCGCGTGTGATCCCCGTTCCTGGGATGGCGAGGTGAACGGCCAGTCCGTCGCAGGAATGCACGATGCCTCGGATTCGGGAGATCATGGGCCGTCGCCTGTTGTTGCGCGTTTGGGAAATGCGGTCCACCGCTGATGCGATCCTATCGCGACCCCCAAGCCCGCGCCGATGACTGGGCCGGGGTTCTATGGCGGAGCGCCACGCACAACCCGGGCCGAACACCACCGCCGAGGCCTCGGGCGCTGATGTCATCCTCATCGGAACGCCGGCGACGCTCCTGCTCGCACATCGACAAATCGGCCTGCTGGGCGACATGCCGCATGTCGTCGGGTATGTGGTCATTGGCGACACCGCGGTCGAGGATAACCCCGATCTACCCTGTGTGGTGGGGATCGAGGGGATCCGTGTCGCGAGGGAGCGGTGGGGCGTGACGACGGCCGTGGTCTCATTGCCGACGGCCATGGGTCCGATGATTCAGGCGATCCGCGATGAACTTCGGCGTCTTGGAATGATCGAGCGTTTCATCGTGCCACTGCACGAATCGCTGCGACTCTGCCCGCCGTATTGGGTGGGGCTTGCGCACGCGGAGGGCGGCGCATCGGCGATGGCCGGGCCGCGAATCGCCATGGAGTCGCTGCTGGATCGCCCGTCGCGCGATACGGACCTTGCCGGCGTGCGCGAGTTGTTTCGCGGGCGTCGCGTGCTCATCACCGGCGCGGGTGGATCGATCGGGTCTGAACTGGCGCGGCGTGCGGCCAAACTTGGCCCGTCGCTGCTGATCCTCATGGATCGTTCGGAGAACGCGCTGTTTGAGATCGATCGACAGATCGGAGCGAGATTTGTCGGGGTGCCGCGACGTGCGATGCTGCACGACGTGGTTGACGCCGATCTGACGCGGAAGTTCCTGAGCGACATGCGCCCGCACATCGTCTTTCACGCCGCAGCCCACAAGCATGTGCCGCTGATGGAGGAACATCCCGCCGCGGCCGTGGTCAACAACCTCTTTGGCACCAAGGCGATCGCGGACGCGTCGATTGAAGCGGGCGTCGAGCGATTCGTGATGGTTTCAACGGACAAGGCCGTGAACCCCACAAGCGTGATGGGCGCGACCAAACGCCTGGCGGAGTTATATGTGCAGGGTCTGTCCGCGCAGCAAGGCGGCACGGCCTTGAGCATGGTGCGTTTCGGCAATGTGCTCGGCTCGGCGTGCAGCGTGATGCAGATCTGGTCGGCGCAGTTCGCCGAAGGCGGGCCGATCACGGTGACAGACCCGCGCATGACGCGATACTTCATGACGATCCCCGAGGCCGCAGGCCTCGTCGCGCAGGCGGCGGCCCTCACCACCGGTCGCGGCTCGCCGATCTATGTGCTCGACATGGGCGAGCCGGTGCGGATTCTCGATCTGGCGAAGCGCTTCATCCTCGCTCATGGGTTTGAGCCTCGCGTTGTGAGTGCGACAGAGCCGACGACCGACCGCCCCACGTCGGGGATCGCGCCGACGATGGACATCGCGATCACGGGCATCCGTCCCGGCGAGAAACTGCACGAGGAACTCGCGTATTCGGCGGAGCAGTTGGCGGCGACATCCCATCCGGCCATTCGCGCGTGGCGCGGCGATGCTCGTTCGGCTCCGGATGTGTCGTCGATGATGCGCGATCTGGCCACGGTCGATGGCGGGCATCACCGCTCGCAGGTCATCAGTGTCATTCGGCGACATCTGCCCGAACTTGTGTCGCCCGACTCGGCCGTGGCGGCCTGAGTCCGATCGCGGTTACACATCCCGCCCCCCTACCCTTGGACGAAGCGCGTGGCTTCTTGTTGCGTGGCCGCTGGTTCCCATTGGAACGTCCTCGCTTCGGCGGTGCGACTGAGGAGGCCCGCACCAAACGCCGATGCTGGGAACAGGACGCACCTTCGCAGGGCACACCATGACCTTGACCGAGCAACAACGAGTGATCCTTGACTGGCGGGTGGCGCGCGATGGCGCGGAAGCCCTCCTTCGCAGCCTTCAGGATGCTCGCAACGAGTCCGAGAAGCGCATGCGCGAACTCAAGCAAACCGACGCCATGAAAAAGGTCACGGGACGATCCGCCATCGATAACGCCATCTCGTCCACCCAGCGCATGATCGACACGCTCAACCGCGCGATCACGCAACTCGAAGTCGATGGTGATGATGTGGACGCCGCGGGCAGGACGCCCGCCCGACGGACGCAGCGGTAGGCCAGCACCGCTATCCTCGCGTCATGCTCCAACCCGAGATTCCCGTCAAGAAACTCAACGACACGGCCATCATCCCCGCGTATCAATCTGAACTCGCGGCCGGGCTTGACCTGGCCGCGTGCCTCGCCGAGCCGATCACGCTCGATCCCGGGCGCATCGGCGTGATTCCCACCGGACTGGCCTTGGCGATCCCGCGGGGATATGAGGGGCAGGTGCGCCCTCGCTCCGGCCTGGCGACGAAGCATGGCCTGACCGTGGCCAACGCGCCGGGGACCATCGACGCCGACTATCGCGGCGAACTCAAAGTCGCGCTCATCAACCTCGGACGCGAACCGTTCACCATCGAACACGGCATGCGCATCGCTCAACTCGTCATCGCCCCCATCGCCCGCGCCACGCTCACCCTCACCGACAACCTCCCCCCCACCACCCGCGGCCACGGCGGGTTTGGCTCAACCGGAGCGAGGTGAAGGGAGCCACAAACGCCACCCCGCCGCGCCCTGGCCCATGCCGGATTGCGGGGTGCTGTTCGCCAAACGCCCTGCGCGCCGATAACCTTCCCTATGCCACGGACTTCGGCAAACGGTATCGGTACGGACGCGAAACCCTCAAAACGCTCGAAATCGGCCCGACGCGGACGTGCGGGGGGGGAGGGCCGGACGCGCGACGCGGGACACGGACGGCACGGCACGCGGGGCTTCGGCGCTCGCACGGCCCTGGTCATCGTGCTGCTCGCGGCCTGGACGTTCACACTCGCGAGTTTGCTCGGCTTTCACGCGGGTGATCCGCCGTCGCACCTGGTCTGGCCGCACAATGAGCCGGTTCGCAACTGGTGCGGCCCGGCCGGGGCATATCTGGCGTTTCATGCGATCAAGACGCTGGGCGTTGGGGTGTGGGTCGTGCTGCTGGGCGTGGCGGCGTATCTGGCGGCGTGGGTCGCGGGACATCGCGTGACGCTGACGGGGCTGCGGGCGGTGGGGCTGATGCTGCTGGCGTGCGGCGTGTCGGCGCTACACGCGATCGTGCTGCCGTCGATCAGCACGATTCCCGGCCTCGCGGGCGGGCTTGTGGGGAGCGAGGCGGCCGTGCAACTCGGCGAGCGATTCGGGCCGCTTGGCGCGAGTCTGTGGGCGCTGATGGCGATGCTCATCGGCGGGATCGTGGCGTTTGATCGCTGGCTGATTCTGGGTCCATTGTGGGCGTTTCGCGCGGGTGCGCCGGCCGTGAAGGCTGCGGGCGGACTGGCTGTCGCCACCGGCTCGGCCGCGCGATCGGCGGGCGGCGTGATCACGCACTGGAGTTCACCGCGCCGCACGCACCGACACGCGATCCGCGTCAACGACATCGACGATGATCCGGACATCGAGCACGAAGGCCCGGCCGTGATGGAGGCGGATGAGGATGATGAGCCGGCCGCCCCGGCCGCGCATGTGAAGATCAAGCGGCGCAAGTCTGGCGTGGAGCGTCCGGGCGTGGCGCCGCCCACCTCCACCGTCGAGCATGATGAAGAGGCCGAGCCCGACGCGAGTGATGATCACGATCGCGAGGCTCTGTTCGATGAGGATCCAGCGGACGACGGCGAAGTGGATCACGAAAAGCTGCGCGAGAAGATCAGCAAACTTCCGATCGCCTTTGCGAGGTATAACCGCAAGGTGGCGACGGATGATGATCTGCGCGATCTTCAGGGCGTGGGCGAGATTCCAGGGTATCGCTTCCCGGGCATGGACCTGCTGGAGAATCCGGAAGAGAACTTCACGGAGCGTCTTGAGGAACTCGTGCGCGGGCAGGCCGAGGCCCTGGAGTCCGCGCTGCGGCAGTACAAAATCGCGGGCGAGGTGGTTGGCATCGAATCCGGCCCCGTGATCACGATGTACAACGTGCGTCTGGCGCCGGGGACCAAGGTGGCCGCGCTGCAGAACGTTTCGAGCGATATCGCGCGGTCGCTCAAGGCGGTGAACATCCGCATCGTGTCAAACATGGCCGGGCGCGACACGGTG
Organism: uncultured Phycisphaeraceae bacterium; assembly: GCA_964614515.1. Lineage (GTDB taxonomy): Bacteria > Planctomycetota > Phycisphaerae > Phycisphaerales > UBA1924 > CAZTPJ01. The sequence goes on from CAZTPJ010000021.1 coordinate 37,381, forward strand.
GGCATCGAAGTGCCCAACCCGACCAAGGAGCGGGTGCGTCTGAAGGAACTGATGAGCAAGCGCGAGTCGTTCGCGAAGATGAGCCTGCCGATGTTCCTGGGCAAGGATGCGTCGGGCGAGCCGCTGATCGCGGACCTCACGCAGATGCCGCACATGCTCATCGCCGGCACCACCGGCAGCGGCAAGAGCGTCTGCATCAACACGATCATCATGGGCTTCATGTACACGCGACAGCCGGGCGAACTCAAACTCGTGCTCGTCGATCCCAAGATGGTCGAACTCGGCCAGTTCAAGGACATTCCGCACCTGATGTGCCCGGTCGTGACGGAGATGGGCAAGGCCGCGGCCATCCTCGAATGGGCCTGTCGCAAGATGGATGAGCGCTATGAACTGCTCAGCGAAGCCGGATGCCGCGACATCGCCGCGTACAACGCGCTGCCGTGGGATGAACTCCGCGATCGCTTCAATCCGCAGACGCCCGAAGAGGAAGCCCGCATCCCGCGACGACTGCCGTACATGGTCTTCGTGATCGACGAACTCGCGGATCTGATGATGACGGCCAAGGAAGTGGAAGGCTCGATCATCCGCATCGCGCAGAAGGCCCGGGCCGTGGGCATTCACCTCATCCTCGCGACACAGCGCCCACAGGCGAACGTGGTCACGGGTCTGATCAAGAGCAACATGCCGTGCCGCATCTGTTTCAAGGTGGCCAGCGGCATGGACTCGCGGATCGTGCTCGACCAGAAGGGCGGCGAACTGCTGCTGGGCCAGGGCGACATGCTGTACCTTTCGCCGCGTACGAGCAAACTCACGCGATGCCAGGGCACGCTGGTGGATGACAGCGAGATCCGCCGCGTGGTGAAGTTCATGCGCGACGTGGCCAAGCCGACGTTCGAGCGGCAACTCGTCGCCATTCGCACCAAGGGCGAACTCACCGACGAGGATCGCGTGTTCGAGAGCGCCAACAACGCCTCGGCGAGTCTGGCGGCGGCGCAGGAAGACCCGCTGTTCGATCGGGCGGTGGAAATCGTGCTTGAAACCAAGCGCGGGAGCGTGTCGCTGCTTCAGCGTCGGCTGGCAATTGGATATACTCGGGCGAGTCGGCTGATTGATCTCATGGGCATCGCGGGGATCATCGGCGAGCATAAAGGCTCCGTGGCGCGAGAAGTCGCCATCACGCCCGCGGAATGGGAAGCGATGAAGACCGAGGCCGGGCGCATGCTCGAAGCCGGCGAAGGCCCGGGCCAGAACGGCCAGGGCGACTTGTTCGCCGCCGAGGCCGCACGCGCGCCGCGCGAACCCACGGCCAGCGCAACCACCGATGACGCCATCGAGGATGAGGTCGAAGATGAACTGGAAGATGCGAGCGAAGAAATCGAAGACGCGATGGATGAAGCGTTGGACGAGGAAGCCGACGAACCCTGGGAGGCCCAGGACGCCTGGGATGAGGAAGAGGACGACGAGCGAGCGTAAATCTGGCGGGTTTTGAGGGCCGGACTTCCCCGCATTTCGGCCTCTGAAGCCGAAAAACGCCGGTTGCACCCGGCCGTGACTCCGGTTACTCTGGCGGTCCCTTCGTCGTCTTGTGTGGGTCGGCGTGTGGGAAGCCAGCAGAGGAGTCCAACATGATTCGTCACCTGACTTGCGCGACCGCGGTCGTGTGTGGTCTTGGTTTTGGCGTCGAGGCCGACTCGATCACGTTCATTCATACGGGAACCGGGAGCGGCACGCTCAACGGCGCGCCGTTTGGTCCGGCCGCATTCACGCTCAGGGCCATCGCGGACACGTCCAACCGCGAGCCTTTGGGAGGGGCGGACTACTTCATTGACCACGATTCGTCCGAGGTCGAGATCACCGGCGTCGGTACGTTTCAACTGATCACCGGCACGCGAACGTTCAAGAGCGGCTCGCTCGTGGGATACTCGCGCGCGGGCGCCGATGGTGTTGATCTCTTCAATGGGTCAAACAGCGCGGCGTTCTCGAGTTGGGACATGCTCGGCCCGATCGGTCCGGTCGCGAGCAACGCCTCTCTGATTCAGTGGGATCGCACGCCGATTGAGACGTCCGGCGGGACGCTGGTGTTCGACCACGGGCAGTCGGCGGCGACGTTTGAAGCGGCGATGGGCGGCGGGCCGTGCGACGCGGATTGCGACACCTCAACCGGGCGAGGCGTGCTCGATATCTTTGATTTCCTGTGTTTCGGCAATCTTTTCAGCGCGAACGATCCGTACGCGTGCGATTGTGATACCAACACGGGCGTGGGCGTGTGTGACATCTTCGATTTTCTGTGCTTTGGCAATGAGTTCAGCGCTGGTTGTCCATAGCGTGGGCGACGTGGCTCAGGCCGTGACGTGCTTCAGACGGCGACGATGACGAGCGCAACGCCCGTCACGGCCACCGCCCCCACCATCGCCTTGACCCACGTCACGCGCCGATCCACCGCAAGACCGCCGACATCGGCGCCGACGAGCGATCGCAGATGCGCCATGCGCCCGTCGATCGAACCATGCCGCCACGTCCACCGCGCCAGCGCCACGCGATTGCCCCGCGCGACGGATTCGAGCGCTTCGATCATGGTCATCGCGGCCGTGGCCGTGATCGTTGATGATTCACCGCTCAAGTGTCGCGCCGCGAATGCGTCGGACTGTCGCTCGAAAATGCGGCTGACGAAGCCGAAGACGACCAGCCCGGCCGCGAGCGACGCCACCGGCGAGGCGAGATCGCCATACACCGCCGTCCCCCCCATGTGCAACCAACCCATGAGCCACCACACCGCGGCGCCCACCAGCATCGCCGTGCCGATCAGCGATGCCGCAAGCCACGCCATGTGATGATGCCGCACATGCCCGATCTCGTGGGCCATGACGGCCTCAACCTGCGACCCCGGCAGGCGATCCAGCAGCGAGTCGGTCACGAGGATGTATCGAAGTCGCGGCAGAAAACCAAGCACGGCCGCGTTGACCATCGTGCCGTGCGTTCGCCACACGAGCAGTTCACGAACTCGAACATGGTGTTGATCGCAGACGCCCATGAGTCGATCGCGCAGATCGCCCCCCCCCAGTCGCACCGTGTCCCACACTCGGCGCAGCACAACGGGCATCAGGCCGAACACGGCCGCGACGCCGGCCAACTGCGCCGCCACGCCGCCGATCCGCGCGAACTCGACGGCGCGCGGCGTGCGGTCGAGGGCCATGACGCGCACGGCGGACTCGATCAGTTCGCCCCAGATCGAGATCACGGCGATGGGCGCCACGACAATCGCAAGGTGATGCCGCACCATGCCCAGCACATACTCGCCGCGCGTCGGCGGGCCGTAGACCGGCAGACCTCGGTCCAGGTCCGGCAGCAACTCCTGCAATCGCGCCCATCGCTCGATTGGATACCACGAGGCCCAGATGGCGATCATGGCGAGAATGGCCGGCGAGGCGGCGATGAGTTCATCCGCGGCGAAGCCACCGGGGATGATGCGTCGCACGGCATCAACCCATCCCAGCACGAACACGCCCGCGACGTGAACGCCGACGATCGCGATGCGCGACCAGAACGTGATCCGTTCGCTCCACGTCAGCCACCTTCGCCACCCTCCGCGTTCAAGGCCGCGACTCGCGAGCACACACACGACCTGCACGACCACGAGGATCGCCGCCATCGCGCCCAGCGTCAACCCCGCGGCCCACCAGGGGCCAAGTCGATCAAACAGCACGGCGCGTGGCGCGGCATCGCGCATCAGCACGGCCATGAACACCACGATGGCCAGCACATGAATCATGCGTCACCGAACGGTTGCATCAGCGCACGAACTCGCCGAGGTCCACGACAATCCCATCGGGCGTGTACACGTCGATGTTGAGCACGTCGGCGCGAATCGAGGTGATGACCAGGCACGTTCGACCGAACCGCGCGGCATAGGCGAGGTCCTCCCGGCTTGGTCCGGCGTACCGCGAGTTGGCCGCGTGCTGCGCGTGGAAGTGATAGTGAGCCAGCGCGAGATCGCTTGCGGCGATCATGTCGATGGAGGCGATAAAGGCCTGATCTCCCACGCGCTGCGCCGGGCGGGGGGGATACATCTCGAATCTCGCCTCGCCGCCAGGCCCGCCTGCGAAGAACAGCCCGCCGTATTCCGTCGTGCGATCGGCGCGATCCTGTTCCACCTGGGCAAAGAGCGTGGCCGCCAGCCCCCCCCCTCGCAGCAGTTCATCAATCACCAGCACACTCAGCGCATCGCCCCACGACAAGTGATCCCGCGCATCTTCATATCGCTCGCGCTGCAGCGGACCCGTTTCGCCCGGCTCACGCGCTCGGCCGTGCCACCGCCGGCCCGTCAATCGACGATCCAACTCCTCAAGCAGACCCTCGCGGTCAAGACTGATCCACGCGGGGCGATGCGCTGCGGCCCAGCGCACGGCCTCGATGTGCCGAAGGCGGAGGCCCTCGCGCTGCGCATCCGACAGGTGCGCCACGGCCTGTGACGATTCGCGCCACCATGCCGCATTGGCCGTGTTACGCGGGTCCATCAGCGAACTCATCCACACCAGTTCGCGCCCGACGCGAGGGCGCGTGCGGAGGTCGCGCGAGCATCGTTCGAGTTCGGCCAGCACGGCCCGACCTTCATCATCAGCCCGCACATTCCGCTCGCGCATCGACTCAAGCAGCGACGCAAGCACCGACCCATCGCGATCAAGCCGCGCCGCGAGATCCCACGCATCCGCCCTCGTCACGGCCTTCCAGTCGCGATCGGCGATGCCTTCGCTCTCGCCGGGGTCGAGGAAAACGGCAAAGGCGATCTCGGCGGGATCCTGCCCTGGATGCAGGGCCATGAGCGCAGCGCGCTCCGGACGATCGGCATCATCAATCGTTCGCGCCGGACGCGCGTAGCGACGAACCAGCGCCGGCGTGACTTCAGTCCATCCGCGGGCCACGGCCACGTCGCCGATCACATGCACCATGCCCAGGTGCGGCTCGTGCGGGAGCATCAGCCGCATCATGCGGCGCGTGTCTTCGAGATTGGCTTCATCTTCGAGCAGGCGCTGCACGGCCCGCACGCGCACCTCCACCGGCGCGGAACCTTCCCACGCCAGCGCCTTGAGCGCCTCGCGAACTTCGCCGGCGTCAAACTCGCCAGCGATAGCGCCGGTGGCGGCGCGATCCACGGCCGCGACGCGCCGCGACAGAACCACTTTCTCGTCGCGCGCTTCGGCGAGGGGGTCTCGGGCCGTCTCCCCCCCTCCAGCGCATGACGCCAGCGCACCCAGGCACGCCGCGATCACCACGCAACGCGACGCCCGTCGCAGGTTCCATCGCCATGGGCCTCTGATGTGCTTCATGTGGGATTCTAGAGCAGTGGGTGCGCACCCGAACGTGCGAGGGGCGTCGTGCTGGGCAACCGCGAAGTCGGTTGGATTCGGTGGGGCGGGCGTCTCGCCCGCCTCCATTGCGCGTCCGACGCACGATGATTCACACAAGCAGCGAAAGGAAGAGAAAACTTGCGGTTGCCCTGGTGCAGGCGGGACGCCCGCACCACCGGATCCAAAGCGAAGGCAGGCGGGACGCCTGCCCCACCAGAGCCAAGGCAAGCCAGGCGGGACGCCTGCTCCGCTGGTTCCGGGGCATCAGGGCTGCTCGGGTGGAAAGTTGAGGATGAAGAGTTGGAGTCTACGGCCGGAGCGGTCGGGACCGAAGAGGATCATGGGGCGTTCGGGGTTGAGCGTGGGGCGTGCGACGTAGGGATCGGCGAGAACGGTGGCGAATGGGCGTTCGCGCGGCATCTGGCCGGGGCCGGTTCGCGAAGGCTCCGGGCAGAAGACCAGTCCTTCGGGGGTTGTGGCGAACAGGCCGTGGCGCGGGCCGTGCAGGGTGCGAGCGGCCGCGACGGACCGCGGCGCGAGCGGGAGAAATCCTCCCGAGCGCACGTCAAAGATGGCGACGCGCCCGAGCGATGGATGAAAGAGCGCCAGGCCCGCGGGCGCGAGGCCATCTTCCGCGCGGCGCGGGAGGGGGGGGGCGATGGGCGCGGCCGCCTGATACGCGATGCCATCGTCGGCGAAGGATGTCAGTGTCGCGCGGGCGCGAATCGAGCCGAGGCTGGGCGGGTCGCTGGTGGTCAGCGAGATCGCGAGGATCTCGATGCCCATCGGTGAGCGGAGCAGGGCGTACACCGCGTCTCGCTCCTGTGTCGCCAGCGCGTGAAGGAATGATGAACCGCCGAGGTTGATCGTTGACTCGGAGCCGGAGCGCGTTTTGAGTACAAGTTCCGCATCGGGCGCGGTGATGGGCCGACGCGCATAGAGCAGGTCGCCATCCTGTGTGAGCACCGCGCCGGAGTTGAGGTATCCATCATCCACGAGCCACGTCAGGCGTCCGCTGGCCCAGTTGACCAGTCCCAGCGAGCGCGAGCCATCCGGGCGCGGCGCTTCGACGAGGAACCCGCGTGCATCCGCCCCGCGCCCGAGCATCAGGCCAAGCGGCAGCGGCTCGGGGTAAGCGATGTCGCGAAGTTGCCGCGGTGTTGACGCATCGAAGACGACGATGCGCGTCGCCAGCGGCACTTCGCCGCCGGATTTCGCCAACAACGTCTGCCACGACGGCGGCTCACCCATTTGCACCGCGATCAGATTCCCATCCGGCGACACGAGCGGGAGGACCTGGCCGTCATATTCGACCGAGCCAAGCGGCGTGATGGCCACGGTGACGTTGGTGTTGAGGGTGTCGCCGGCGATCGGCCGTGCCACGGGGGAGAGCGCGGGCCGTTGGCCATCGCGATCAAACGAAGTGCCGCGAGACGATGTGCGCTCCGTGACGCATCCGACTTGAGCCGCGAACAGGAGGCTCGCGACGACAAGCGGGCGTGCGAACGTGCGCGTGCGTTGAGCGATGGCGGCCATGGGTTCAGTCGCCTTGGACGGGCGGGGGTTCCTGCTGCTTTGGCGCGGAGTCGGGAAGGAGTTTGTCGCGCTGGATGTCGAGTCGCTGGAGGTCAGATTCATTGACCGCGTCGGCGTCCTCGACGTTGTTCACGATGACGGGCGTGATGAACACGATCAGTTCGGTCTCTTCGTCGGCCGTCTCGGTGGAGCGGAAGAGGATGTTGAGGATCGGTATGTCGCCGAGGATGGGAACCTTGCGGACGATCTGCGACTGTTCACGGCGAAGAATGCCGGAGATGACGACGGTGCGCCCGTTCTGGACGATGACCTGCGTAGTGGTTTCGCGTCGATTGACGATGAAGCCGCCAAAGAGGGTCTGGCCGGGGACGATCGCGGCAAGTTGGAGATTGACGCGAAGATCGACATCGCCGTTGACGGTGATGCGCGGGCGGGCGCGAAGTTGAATGCCCACGGCCCGGTAGTCAAAGGAGTTGATGATGTTGCCCGTGTCGGTGGACTGCGAGTCGGTGACGAAGGGGATGTCCTGCCCGTCGAAGAACTCGGCCTCTTGATTGTCGCCGGTGAAGATGCGCGGTTCGGAGAGTACGTTGATCGCCGCGTTTTGGGCGAGCGCCTGGAGAACGACGTTCACGCCGGTCTCAACGTTGAGGATCGACGTGTCGAACATCTGGCCGAAGATGTTGCTCTCGGTCGCGTTGGCGTTGGCGCCGATGCTCAGCGCGTTGTCGGGATTCGAGGTATTGATCGGCTGACTCGACCAGCGCAGGCCCAGCGCGGTGGCGTCATCGCGCGAGACTTCCACGACCACGGCCTTGAGCAGCACCTGCCGCCCGGGCTTGTCGAGCGCGTTGATGAGTTCAACCAGCGCGTTGCGATATTCCGGCGGCGAGAGCACCATCACCGCGTTCTGACGCCAGACAGGAACGATGCGGATGCGACCGACAAGGTTTGACGCGCCCGAGGAATCCGTCGGCGGTCGCGACCGCTGCCACCAGAAGGCGATCATGTTCGCCGGCGTCGCCTGCTGCTGATCCCCGGCCTGCTGGTCCTGCGCGAAGGGTGAAACACCTGCGGCCGAGGTCGAGAGGCCGGATTCTGAACGGCGAATCTGCGCCAGCGTGCCATCCTGCGCGAGCAATGTGTTGAGTTGTTCGGAAAGATCTTCGGATGAAGCGTGCTTGAGTTCGATGATGGTGGGCAGACCGATGGACTGCGGTCGATCGAGGTCTTCGATGATCTTGTCGATCACGCTGAGGTGATCGGGCGAACGCGCGACGACGATGATGCGGCCCGCTTCAGGAATCGCCTGGAACGAGAACTGCCCGGCGAGGCGATTGGCCTGTGATGAGCCGGTGCGCCCCGCCGCCTGGCCGCCGCCGCCGCCGCCGGTTGTGGCCGTGCCGCGTCCGAAGAGACCTTCGAGCGCATCGCGCACCTTGATGGGGTCGCTGTTGACGAGGTCATAGGTTTTTGGAATCAGGAGTTCTTCAGGCAGCGGGACATCCCAGAAGTCTTCGATCTGTCGGCGGATGTCGGCGATGACGGAGGGTTCTGCGCCGACGGTCACGGAGTTCTGCTGTGTGTTGGCGGTGACGCGAAGGCTCTCGGTGGGTTGCGCGGTTCCGGGCGCTGTGCCTCCCTGCTGGCCGCCTTGCTGTCCGCCGCCGCCGAAGAGTTGCTGGAGTCGCTGGTTCTGGCCACCGCCGCCACCGCCCTGCTGACCGCCGCGCTGCTGGCCCTGCGCCCCGGTACGCCGGGCGTCCGCGGAGTACAACTCTTCGATGTTCGTTTTGATCTGCTCGGCGTCGGCGTAGCGAAGACGGAAGGTCTCGGTGATGACTGAGCCGGGCTTGGGCCGATCGAGGGATGTGATGAGTGTTTCCATGCGCTTGAGCAGCGCGATGTTGCCCATGATGACGATCTGATTTGACTGCACGTCGATGGTCATCTTCGCGTACTTGGGCACATCATCCTTGAGTACGTTGCCAAGCGTTTCGGCGGATGAATACTCCAGCGCAAAGACCTTCTGCGCGATCGTGCCGAGGTCTGGCCGGCGCAGGACGCTGGTCCCCGGCCCGATCACCGGAACATCCTGCCGATCGATCTCGGTGATGTCGCGGAGCGTGATGATGTTTTCGGTCTCGACAACGGCGATGCCGTTCTGCTGGAGCGCGAGGAAGACCAGGTCCAGCGCCTGTTCACGCGGGATGGGCGTGTCGTTGAGGACGGTGATCGACCGCGTGAGCACGTCGGGCTGGGGAATCACGACTTTGCCGGTCGCTTCGGCGATGAAGGGGATGATCTGTTCAACGCGAACGTTGCGAAAGGCCAGCGGGCGCGGTTCGCCGTTGACGATGCGCCGCCCGAGGGCGTCGGTGGCGGGTTGGCCTTCGGCGGGGGCTTGCGCGAGTGACGCGGCAGCGCCGGCGGCGAGGAAGAGGGTGAGAGCGGCGAGGCGTGCGGTGTAAGGCTTCATGGCTGTTCCTGCGTGGGCGAATCGGGCTGGCCGTTGGGTGTCACATCGGCCGGAGGCGGCGCCTCGGCGGAGGTCGTGGGTGTGGTTGGCTCGTCGGTGGGCGCGTCTGTTGTAGTGGCGGGTTCATCCTGCGCGAGCGAGTTTTCCGCGGATGCTTCGGAAGGCGCTGGCGCTTCAGGGGGGGGCGTGCGCTCTTCCTTCCAGACGACTTGATCGCGATCAAAGAGCGAGACGGTGAACTCGACGCCTTGCCACTCGACGACGGCGTTCCACGGCGCTTCGACGCGAATCACGCGCAGCGTGCCATCCTTCTCGCCGCCGGCGTCGAGCCTGCGTCCATCGGAAAACCAGGCCGTGTCATGGATCAAGGCGATCAGCGCGGGTCCGCCGTAGCGCGAGGGCGGGGGCGGCGTGGTCGGGCCGGTGGGCCTGGGCAGATCTGGAGGGGGGGGGATCGGCGGCGAGGGGACGAAGAAGAGGCTGCGTCCGTCAAACTGCGCGAGGTACGCGGCATACTTTTCGGACAACTCCGGCCCGCCCGACCCCGCGCCCGCGGGCACGACAGGCTCAGGAGCCCGAACCGCGAAAATCAACCCCGGAAGCCACACGACGAGCGCCACGATGCCCAGCGCCACGGCCACAATGGCGCACCGGGCCGGTACGCCGAGATTCGCGACAAACGCCCTGGTTGATTGTCCCGCGTGCGTGGTCATCGTGCGCGCTCCCGCTTGGACAGGAGCCACGCCTCGATGGAGAGGTTGGCACGAACGCTGCGGCCGGAGGATCGACCGCGATCGCCATCGGCGGACTTTCGCAGTTGCACACGTGAGACGGCGGCGACGACGTCGGATTGTTCGAGATCGGCGATGAGGCCGGCGATTTGTTCGGGCGTGGCGTCGAACTGCACGTCGATGATGAGTCGATCAATACGCTGGTCCGAGGCGATGGCCTTGTCGATGGGTCCCTGGCCGAGGGGCGCGCGGCGCGTGGTTTGCGTGCGATCGCGCACATCGTGTTTGGTGAAGACCTGTTCGATGACGCGGTTGAGGTCTTCGGATCGTGCGCGTTCCTCGCCGGGGAAGGCGACGCGCCCGAACTGTCGCAGGCCGAGTTCGATCGCCTGGCGCTCCTGCTGGCGGACTTCCTCATCGCGTTCGAACGCGGCGAGGCGCGCCTGGGCGACGTCGGCGCCGCCCTTCCATGCGTTGTACGTGTCAATCGCCGGCTCGATCGCGACGAAATATGCCGCGATGGCGATGGCCCCGAGCAACGCCCACGTGAGCGCCCGAGGCCAGGACTTGATTCTGTCGATCACTGACGTCATGGTGTGTCTCAGCGCGTGGCGTCCATCCGCGCACGAAGTTTGCTGACTTCCTCTTCCAGCCGCGTCTGCACCGCGGCCTCAAGCGTTCGATTATTTCGCAGAAACGTGTTGCGTGTGACCCATTCGCGCATGGCCGTGTTGCGCTCCATCGTGTTGATCGTTTCGTCATCCAGCGGTGGCGGTGGTTCGCCGGGGGTTGACAAGCGCGGCGCACGCGGTTCCGGCTCGGCCTGGCGGGATGTCGAAGGCGCGGATGAGCCAATCGGCCGACGCGATGACGAGCCGCGATCGCTCGATGCACGATCGCCAGACTCGCGGTACTCGCGATTCGATGCGCCCTCGCCATACAGCCGCACGGCCAGCGGACGTTCCGCGTAATCCTCCGTCGGCTTGACGGTGGTGTGCGGCCCGACGACGCCCGCGGAAAGCACAAAGTCGGCCCGCTCGCCGGTGGACTCCACGCGATCAATGCGAAGATCACGGAACAGGCCGGTCGAGTTGAGCGACTGTTGCAGCGCGTTGAGCAATTCGGTCGATTCGGCCGAGCCTTCGATCGACATGCCCTGATCCGGCGCCAGCCTGAGCGAGGTGAGCGTGACGCCCACGGGCGTGGCGGCCGCGATGTCGGCCATGAGTTTGCTCATGGGCCAGCGCGACTGTTGAAGTTGTGAGTAGAGCGCGGCGTCGCGTGCGAGTTGGTCGCGCTTGTCGCGCTGTTCCTCAACACCGCGAGCCTTGTCGACGAGAATCAGATTCCGGGCATAGGCGATGCCGAGGGGCGACGCGACGAGAAGCACGAGGCCAAGCACGGCCGCGGCCCAGGCGTTGCGCGACACGGACAACCACGCGGTGGTGGCCTCGACGAGCGAAGCGCGCTGCCGCGGCTCCTTTGCATGAAGGGTGGTCCAGACCCGCGTGAAGTCATCGCCCACGGCGGCGAGCGCGGCGCCGAGAGCCAGGCCAAAACTCGCCATCCACTTGGCGTCGGTCGATGCCCCGCCGAGACGCGCGGCGAGCGAGGGGGGGGGGTCCATCCACATGCCGGCGCTGAGTCGCACGTCGTCGTTCGGTGCGGCGTCGACGGATTCCTGCGCCTCGGAAAGGGCGTCGGCGATGGTCGAACGCCAGTTCGCGTCAGGAGATTCGATGAGGACTCGCGCGGCGGCACGCTTGGCGCCGATGGCCAGCACGGCGATGCCGCCGGAGGCATCATCGGCGAGAATGGCCGCGCGGGCGCCAGGCCCCGCGAGCGTAGCCAGCGCGGCAATCGGCGTCGTCCACAACTCGGGGCATCTCGACTGAAGCGCGCCCGGCTCATCACGCGCCACCCACCCCGTCACCAGCGCGAAACTCACGCCATCGCCCGACGCGGGAAGGATCCCCGCCGCGCGGCGATGCGGCGGAACGGATTCAGGAAGTTCGGCTTCCGCGAGGAGATGCAGCGCGGCCGCGCGTTCGGGGTCGGCCGAGGGTGGCATCGGCACACATCGCGCGAGAGTCTGCGCGATGGGCGCGATGCGGATGAGGCGTTCGGCGCGGTGGGTCTTGAGCCACGCCTCCAGTTCCGAACTCGCGCTCGAGTCAAACGTCTTCGCGTCGACGATGGTCGGTTTCGGCGCGGCATCCACGATCACGGCGGCCCATGTACGGCCCTGCTCATACAGCGCCGCGACGCGCGAGACCCTCGGGGAACCGTTGTGACGTTGGCCGTTCATCGAACGCGAATCTCCAGAATGGACGCCGGCAAGGTAGAACGATCAATGACGGCGTGGATTTCAACTTCGTATCCGGTTCGCGAATCCACGCCGCGGGATGTGGCGACATAGACGTTGGATCGAACGTCAAAGATGTTCAGCAGCGCGGCGAGTTGGTTCTGGCTCATGGAGGGCACATCGAGCAGGTCGGCCATGGAAAGGAAGCCCGTGGCGCGGGCGTCGCGCTCGGCGATGATCGCGTCGGAGATGGATGGGTCAAGCCCGGCGATGTATTCGAACACCTCGGCATCGCAGGTGTTGATGTTGATCTTGCCCGGACCGGACGAAGCCGTGGGATCTTCCACCGTCGTTTCATCGAGCAGGAGGGCGAGTTGCTCGCGCGAGAGTCCCTGGGCGCGCTGGTCGATGCGCTGGCCTGTGGTGGGGTCGCGGAGGTTGTTGAGCGCGGTTGTGACGAAATCGCGAAGCGACGTGATGCCGGTGTCAACATATGTGAGGATCACGTCGGCCTGCTGCGATGTCACGCCCACGCGAGCCACCAGTTCCGTCGCATCCGTCGCGCGAAGGTCGAGTTTCGCCAGGCCCGACGCCGCAAGCCCTCCACCCCGAGAGTCCGCCGTGATCAACGCCGACCACTCCGCGTCAAGCACGCCATCGCGATTGTCCGGGGGCCATGACGCATCCCCATCATCCTCTTCGGGATCAAGGATGCCGTTGAGGTTCCAGTCCTCCCCGCGAACATAAAACGGATCCACGCCAAGGACCAGTTCGAGTTCCGCCAATGTGCGAAATGGCGCGTTGCGAGGTTCATAGGGGTATGGCAGCATCGCGTATTGCCCGGCCTCCGCGCCAAGCGGATTCGTGTCCTCATCCGCGTCGATCCAATCAAGGATGGCGTCGGCGATGTCTTCCGTCATGTACGGCAGAAGGAGCAGGCCCTCGGCCGTCATCGTGTTGATGTTGATCTTCGCATGGGCATCCGCGGGGCCGAGGACGGGTCCGCTGGGCGATTCGTGGAGAATCCGATACCACGCGCCGTCGAGGCGTGCCTCGGCGACTTCGGCCATGGCATCCTGCACGCGATACGCATCGGCGATGTCCGCGGCCTGGGTCTCAAACTCCAGGCGTGCGATGATCGCTTCGATGCCGCCGCGCGCGGCCCAGTATGCCCGCGTCCGCGCAAACGCCTCGCGACCCGCCGCCGCCTGCTGAAACGAGGTCCACTGAATGCTCACGATAAGCACGGCCGCGATCGCCACCACCCACAGCACGAGCAGCGTCGCAAACGCACGGCGTGACGAGGCGTGCATCATGGCGCACCTCCCGGCCGGGCGGGCTGCGCGGGGTTTGTCGGTTGACCACCGCCGCCGGGGCCGATCACTGTTGGTGGGCGTTGTCCCCCCCCTCCGCCGCCGCCGCCCCCTCCGCCGCCGCCGCCTGTCGGGGGAGTTGCGGGCGTTGTCGGTGTCGTGGGCGGTGTTGACTCGGGCGCTTCGTCGGTGTCTTCTTCGACGATGATGATGGGCAGCGGCGCGCGATCGATGGCGACGACGCGACGGGCGGTGACGAAGCGTCGAGAGTTGTCATCACGCGCGACGACGGTGATGCGCAGGCCGTGGGGCAGGCCGTCGGAATCTGAATCCCACGTCGGCCACCAGACCTCGCCATCGCAGGCTTCGACTTTGAGTGAGACGATGCCGTCGATGATGGGCATGGCGATGCCGCCGCCATCCTGCACACGGTCCATGGCGATGTCGATGCGTCGCCAGAGCGTGTCGGGGCGGTCGATGGTGGCGCCGAGGCGATACTGTGCTTCGTAGTCCGCGCCTTCGGGGACGTCATCCTGGCTGCGAATCGGGCGCAGCGACCGCGTGAGCAGGAGCAGTTCGCTGCGCGGATTGTCGGAGTCGCCGCCGTCGATGACGAGCACGCGCGTGAAGAGCAGATCCGAATCGCGGATGACGGAGATCGCGTCGAGGGCGATGCGCGTGGCGGCCGTGTCGGCGCGGGAGAACGCCAGTTCGCGCGAGGCGGAGGCTTCGCGTGCGCGGGACATCTGCGTGAGGACGACGGTGGTTCCGCCGCCGAGCATCGCCAGCAGCACGCCGGCCAGGACGAGTTCGGCGAGTGTGAAGGCACGTCGGGGCTTTGGCCTGGTGAAGCGGGGCCGGGGTGATGACACGCGGCGCGAAGACATCGAAGTCGAAGCGACTTCGATGGCACGGGGGACTTGAGACATCGAAGTCGAAGCGACTTCGATGGCACGGGGGACTTGAGGCATCGAAGTCGAAGCGACTTCGATGGCACGGGAGAGGG